>JAGYOT010000080.1 GCA_018399455.1 Desulfobacterales bacterium | reverse complement strand
TTGATTTGCGCCACGGCCCGATCCAGGGCCTTGGAGAACTCTTTTCCCACATCCGCCTCAGCCCGGTCAAATGCCGACTTATCCACGGCAAGATCCGAGGCTTGCATCCCGGGGGCATCATAATGGCGGGTATACTCAATCAGAGCCGCATCACCGCTTTGTTCCACAGCCGCAAGGATTTCTGTCACAGCCCGGGTTTGCTCGGGATCAAATGCAAGTCCCCGACGGGCAATCGCAGCAAGACGCTTTTCCGCCGCATCTGACGGATAGTGCAAAATGTCCATAGGTTTTTTGTATCACTTTCAATGTTATGGGATTTTGTGTCCCTGGTCAAAACAGGCGGGCCTGACGCACCGGTCTCTACGCCCGAGACTCAATGAATATCATATTGCGATCCAACTTAGGACAAAGCTTAAGGACTGTCAATCATTACAGAAAGATATTCGCCGCCTCCCTCAGGACCGGACCGTCAAGGCCTTGACATATTTCAATGATTTTGTCATCATTTATAGTTTAATTTAAGAGAACTTAATCAAGCAACCAATACGGAGGGAAATTAATGGCTGAAAATCGAATTTATAACTTTAACCCGGGGCCGGCAGTGCTGCCGCTGAAGGTCCTGAAAGAGATTCAAAAGGACCTTTTAAATTATAAGGGCTCCGGCATGTCTATAGTGGAAATCAGTCATCGCTCCCCTTTATTTGATGATATCATTACGGATGCCGTGGAGCGGACCAAAAGACTGTATGGCCTGGATGATCGCTACCATGTCCTTTTTGTCCAGGGCGGCGCCAGCCTCCAGTTTGCCATGATTCCCATGAACCTTTTGCCTGAAGGAAGATCCGGCGACTATGTCAACACCGGCACATGGTCCACAAAGGCTATTACCGAAGCCCGAATCCAGAACAAACCCCACAAGGTGGTCGCCTCCTCGGAAGACCGGGACTTTGCCTATATCCCCAAAAACATCCAGTTCAGCAAAAACGCGGTTTTTGCGCATATCACCTCCAATAACACCATCAAGGGTACGCAGTGGGCTGATTTTCCGGATACCGGCGGGGTCCCCATTGTATCTGACATGTCCTCGGATATTTTTTCCCGCCCATTGGATACGGAAAAGTTCGGTATGATCTATGCCGGCGCACAGAAAAACATGGGGCCTTCAGGCATCTGCATGGTCATTATCCGTAACGACATGCTGGATTTGATACCCGAGGGTCTGCCCTCCATGCTCGACTACAACACCTTCATGAAAAAGAATTCCCTGTATAACACGCCCCCCACTTTTGCCATCTACACGATTCAGCTGGTACTCAAATGGATTGACGAGACCATTGGCGGGCTGGCCGCCATGGACCGGCACAACCGGAAAAAAGCCAAAATCCTGTACGACGCCATAGATGCCGGTGATTTCTACCGGGGAACTGCCGACAAGGACAGCCGCTCCCTGATGAATGTCACCTTTCGTCTGCCCAGCGAGGAGTTGGAAACGAAATTTATCGAAGAAGCCGCCGGAAAGGGGTTGGGCGGTCTCAAAGGCCACCGCTCGGTTGGGGGGTGCAGAGCATCCATATACAATGCGATGCCCATGGAGGGGCTTGAAGCTCTGGTCGATTTTATGCAGGCCTTTGAAAAGGCCAACAGCTAAATTGGGGCAGGGCCTGAGCCGTTTTTGCCGCAGGCCCTGCATTCGGTTTTATTCTTTTTCCTTACGGATAGTAGGATACACTGAAATTTGCCAGATACGCCTTGCCGCTGCCATCATAAAGGTAAGGCGATTCATCATCGTAGCGCAGGTAGCTGAACCCGCAGCCCAGGGCCAAATGCTTGTCCAGCTGATAGATGGCCTGCAGTGAAACCTCCGTTTGTTTGATATCCAGCTCAGAATAGGTATGGACGGTATGGAGATCATAGTTGTAGGCTGACATGCCGGCCAATTGTTCACAAAGCTCGGAGTAATCGCTCAATTGATCCATCCCGGAGTCAGAGTCCGTGTAGGCGCCGCTCAGGGTCAGGTTCAGCTTTTCCACAGGCCGGTAATTGATTGCTCCCATTATGGTATGGGTTTCGGTTTCGTATTCCGAATTCTCACAGTACGAGCACACCTGGCTCGTTTGAATACCGCCCGCTCACCCGTTAAAGACAGGAATGTTGGCCAGAGTCTCCGTCTCCGTCCAGTCGTAGATATAAGACAGATTAAAGCTCAGCTGCGGCAGGGGCATGTAAGCGATGCTCAGGGACGGCACATGGGATTCCTGCTGCCAGTCTGAAACATCGGTCTCATCGTTTTCTTCGTTAATGTATCGATAATTGGCGGTTACGGAAAGATTTTTCAGGGCCGACCAGGTAATATCACCGGAGATTTCATGGGCCAGGGTCGGCTGATTGCTCAAATCCGCATATCTTTCCTCATGCCTTTCCCAGTATTGGGTTCCATGGAAAGCTCCGCCATCGTCGGCAGTAAAGGAGCCTTCACAGGCGCCGTTGACATAGTTAAACGGATTGTCCGTATCCTCCAGCTTATAGCCAAGCCGCAGCTTCAGCCCCCGGCAGGTCCGGTTTGTCATGGACAGCTTGAAGGTGTTGGTCGTTGTTTCCGTGTCACCGTCATCATCCACCGCATAGTCATCCCGGTCCACTTCCTCCCATTCATAGCCCAGATTAATAAAGGTCCGGCTGAGAAGCTGGTAGCGGGCATCAAAGCCAAAGGTCATCACGTCTCTGGACATTGCCGAAAGCCGAAGGTAATCCGGGTCAAAACTGGCGTAATCAAGAGCCGGGTTGTGGTTGTGCCACGGATACCCTGCGTTTAGGCCGGCGGTGGACAGCGGCTCGTTGACATCGACGAACACATCATCATTGTCAATGCTCAGATATTTAAACCGGCCGGAAAGGCTCAGCCCGGGAAAGAAGTTGTTGGTCAACCTGGCGTTTACCGTATTGGTATCCGTCTCCAGATCATTATCATTGTTTTCTACATTGGAGAACACATAGGAGGCATAGAGTGCTGAATTTGCCGGCAGCGTAGCCCGAAGACTGGCCATGTGGGTATCTTTTTCCATGCTTGGCACAAGATCATACGGAAGGGTCTCATCCCCGTATTGGATCCGGTCATCGAAAATCTCGCCGGCCCCTCCGGGATGGGTGGGATCGTCATAGTAATTCTCCGGCGCCTCCCCCCGCTCATCAAACTCCCGGTGAAAATACTCGTATACCAGTGTTATCCAGCCAAATTTTTTGCTGATTCCGGTCTTGATATCTTCTGTTTCTTCATCGACTTCCCTGGCATGGCTGGTGACATGGCAGGCGCCGCAGTGACTGATGGTCATGGCCTGCCGGTGCCCCTCCCTTTTCTGCCTGCGGTAATTGAAGTGGAGTTCGGTGCCGGGGCTGAAAGGCAGGTTGAAGGTGGTATCACTTTTTTGTTCCGAGCGCCGGATAATATAGTCTTTGCCGGCATTGAAATCCTCATGGTTGACCACCACACCGCCGGTTCGGCCGCAGAGATTGTCCATATCATCATGATCCAGCCAGTGTTCAAAGCTGCTGTAGCTGAAATCCTCCATGAAAATGCGTTGATAATCTCCGCTGATATGGCCTTCATAATCATCATCATTGTGATAGCGGCCGGAAAAATCAAGGTAGAGATCATCATTTTGAACGCTTCCGGAGGCATTCATGTCCGGGCCCGTGGAATCATGATCGAGCACGTCATACTCGCCCACCTTGCCGACATAATCATCATAGTCGGTAAAATGGTAGCCGACGCCAAACTCAAAATCATAATCCGCTTCGCCCCCGTCCTCTGCCCAGACATGGAAGGAAAGCCCGCACACAAATAAAAACACGATAATGGCTGGAGCCAATGTTTTTCTCAAAATCATGTCAAAGCTCCTTTTTCTGTGTTTGCGCTGATTGCAATCCGTTTAAAAAGTGCTATCGTGTCAGGGCCTTGCCCTGGCCGGGAACTGACTGGGAAGGCAAATCCGAGCCATGGACACGCGAATGGCACTGGGTACACTTTGTCGTATACGACATTGTCATCCCCTCCGTGCAGGCACTGAGGGGCCTTCCGTAAATATCCGTGGTCGTTCCCTCGTCTCCGATCTTGCCCGGATGGAAATGAAACTGATGGCACTGCAGACAAAGAAACGGTTCATTCTGAACCAGCAGATTGTTCGCAACGGTGCCATGGGCCTCGTGACAGATGGCACAATCCTCCACAACCGGAGGATGCTCATAAATAAAAGGTCCCTGCTTGGCGGCATGGCAATCAAGGCACAGGTCGTTTTTCCTTTCGGCGGATTTTAGATTCTTCACAAAGCTGCCGTGCGGCTGGTGGCAGTCGCTGCAGCCCATTTTCCCCTCCTGAATGGGATGGTGCGACGGGTAGAACGTTCTGGCACGGATACGCTGATGGCAATCGTAGCAAAGATCCGGCTGTTCATTTACCAGAAGCTTCTTTTTCGTGGAATGCGCCTGATGACAGTCCGTACAGGCGACATTACTCAGCGCATGCCCGCTTCCCCGCCAGTCCATAAGCGTTCCGGAGGTATGACATTCTAAACAAATCGCCGCTGCCTCGCCTTTGGAGATGTCCCGAAAACTGATAATCTGGCTTGGATCTGCGCACCCTGCATGAACACTTCCGGGACCGTGGCAGGATTCACAGCCCTTGCCTGCACCAACCACTTCAAAATCGGCAATCCGGCCATGAATGGTTTTGGCGAAATGATCCTCCATTTCGTAGTGACAGCTGAAACAGGCGGTATCCCCTGTATACGTGGCATCCGGAATCACCGGAACTGTTGCTGTCTTTCTGGAAACGTCCTCTAGGGCGCAGCCCAGAAAAAACAAAATCAGCAAAACGGCGACACTGGTTGAACATAAAAATTTCTTCATTGCATCCCCCCCTCCTTTCTCGTTGAACATCCTGGGTTTAATCTGAAAAGTTTATCCCGAACGTATCCTTGCCATTGGGCGGGGCCCGGATACGGACGAGTCATCTCTTGCGGGGAACTAAAACGAGCTGCCCGATGGCAGGTTGACTTGCATAGGCCGGATAATGAAGGGGGGCGGAGAGGTTCTTGCAAAACAATAAGCGGCAGATCTTCATCAGGGCCCGGTAAACGGCCTGAATATTGGAGAAAAGTACATGCTGGCGCATGCTGAAGAATCGCTTGTGCCATAAAATCCTCGATCCGCTGCTCAATTAAGAGGCAAAGGTCTCTCACCACTTCCGGGGATCCTCCGCCGAGTACTGATGCGGCGTCATAACGTAAGCGGAGAAATTTTTCCGGAAAGCAGTGATCGCCTCAGAGCAGAGAGCTGCCATTTAGCGGCGGTCAGCCTCACCGCCTGCTTGATTAAAGCAAAACAACCAACACGCAAACAAAAAAATGAATTTCGTTTGTTTGCAGACTTTATAATGGCCACGCGTTTTTCCGCCTAACTCGGGAGGCGGCATAAACCCTAAGATTACACATGCTCCAGCTTAATAAAGTAGAAAAAGTAATCCCTTTTCTTTTCCAGTTTTAATTTAACTAAACCGGCAGACATTGGTCTGTCAAGGAAAACTTGAGCTTATGCTCATAATTTTTATATTTTCCCCTGTTCCGGGAACATGAACAATCATGGCGGCCGCTACGGGGAACACCCGGATTAAGGCTTGACTTCGACCGCTCACCTGGCATATTATTTATCTTTAATAAAATTAACTTGTTGTTTTTTCTCCGCGAGCAGACAACCCAAGCAACCACGGCGGTTTCAAATGAATGAAAAGCCGAATCCAGCCGAATATGATACAACTCAGAAGCTTCTTCTAAACCTTGCCATAGTCGGTGGCGGCCGCGCCGGCAAATTCTTTTTGAAGCTCTTTGCCCAGAATCCCCTTCCCCACCTGAATATTCGCCTGGTAGGCGTCTGCGACATCAACCCGAACGCAGAAGGAATCGCCCTGGCAAAACAAATGGGGCTCTACACCACTCAGAATTACAAGGATCTCTTTGCCATCAAAGGGCTTGACGCCATCATGGAGCTGACCAACAACAAAGCCCTTCTGCTTTCACTGATTCATGAGAAGCCAAAAGGCGTCGGCATCCTGGAACATAATGTAAGCCGGTTTATCCGGACCCTTTTTGACATTGAGCAGCAGCTCCGGCATGCCCGCCAGGAGGTCGAAATTGAGAAAATGCTGTCGGATTTTCTCATCCGGCAGACCAACCAGCAAATCCTTATTCTCAACCCCGACTTCTCAATCGCCGATGTTAATGACGCTTATCTTTCAGCCATCGGCAAGGACCGCAGCGAGGTCATCGGCAAACCATGCTATCAGATCGTTCATGGCTATGATGTCCCCTGTTCAAGAACGGCCCCCGACTTCGAGTGCCCTATGCTGGAGACCCTTCGGACGGCTGAATCCGCCCATGCCATTCAGGAGGACCCCTTTTCCCGCGACTCGAATACTTATTACGATATCATTACCTACCCGGTTAAGAATTCGGAGGGAGAAATCAGCCGGGTTATTGAGATCTGGCGGGATATCACCCGTCAGTTCTCCTCCCAGATGGAAGAGCGCGTCCGGGCTCTGAAATCCGATCTTAATCAAATGGTCCAGGAAGACCGTATGATCTCGCTGGGCAAACTGGCCGCCAGTTGTGTCCATGAAATCAACAACCCGATTCAGGGGCTTCTCACCTTCAGCCAGTTTATCCATGACAGTCTGGATGAAGGCATAAAAGACGAATCAGAAATCCAGCACCTAAAGGAAATCGCCGCGTTGATGACCCGGGAGCTTGAACGATGCGGCAATATTATCTCGGGGCTCCTGTCCTTTTCCAGGGAATCGGGCATGCAGTCAACGGCGGTTAACATCAATGAAGTCCTGGAGGCGGTCATGAACCTTACCCGCCATAAAATGGAGCTTCAAAACATCCGCCTGCATCCTCAGCTCTGTGAGACCATAATGAACGTAAACGGCGATGCCAACCGCCTCCAGCAGTGCTTTCTGAATCTTTTGTTCAATGCGATCGAGGCTCTGCCCCAAGGGGGCGATATTTTTATTATATCGCGGCTTCTGCCGGAACATAAGAAGGCGCTTGTTGAAATCCGGGACAACGGGGGCGGCATTGCGCAGGAGCATCTTGAACACATTTTTGATCCATTTTTTACCACCAAAGCATCCGGGGAAGGCACGGGGCTGGGGCTGTCCATCGTCTATGGCATTGTTAAAAACCATGGCGGAAAAATCGACGTTCAAACCAAGCCCGGCCGGGAAACCGCTTTTATTCTGAGTTTTCCGCTTGCCCCTGATAACAAATCAACAGGATAGCGCCCATGGCGAATCAAATGCGTATCATGGTGGTCGATGATGAAATGATCGTGCGTGAGTCTTTTTACCACTGGTTTAAAAAGTACGGCCACGAGGTGGAAACCGCTGCCGATGCTCAGCAGAATGAGGCTCGAGACTGATCTT
>JAGYOT010000008.1 GCA_018399455.1 Desulfobacterales bacterium | reverse complement strand
TAGGCGCTCGCCTTTTTCTTTGTTTTTGTCTCCTTTTCCTTGGATTCAACCGGAGTCCCGGTCAGTTCAATCATGGAGACAGGGGCGGCATCGCCTTTTCGCATGCCCAGCTTGATGACCCGGGTATAGCCTCCGGAACGATCTGAGAATCGCTCCGGCGCCTCATTGAAAAGTTTATGCACTACAGCTTTTTCCCGAACAATCGACAAGGCCTGCCGCCTGGCATGCAGATCACCCCGTTTGGCCAGCGTGACCAAGCGATCCGCCCATCGCCGCAGCTCTTTAGCTTTCACATCGGTTGTCTCTATTCGCCCATATTTAAACAGCGAGGTTACCATGTTCCGGAACAGGGCCTTTCGATGACTGGCCGTACGGTTTAGTTTAAGTCCGCTTTTTCGATGTCGCATCTCGCTATTCCTCTTGCTCCTTATCTTCCTCCGGCGGTTCAAAGCCTTCCAGATTCATTCCCAGGGAAAGTCCCAGATCGTTCAATAACTCTTTGATCTCATTCAGCGACTTTCTTCCGAAATTCTTGGTTTTAAGCATCTCCGACTCCGTCTTTTGCACCAATTGATAAATCTTGGTAATATTGGCGTTCCTCAGACAATTGGCGCTGCGCACGGAAAGCTCAAGCTCATCCACGTCCAGATAAAGGTTTTGATTGAATTTAGGAACCGCGTTTTCATCCTCTTCTTTTTCGGTGAAGGGCTCGGCCTCTTCGTCGAAATTGATGAAAACGTTGACTTGTTCTTTCAGTATCTTGGCACCAAAGGCAATGGCGTCATCCGGGGCCACCGATCCGTCCGTCCAGACCTCAAGGGTCAGCTTGTCATAATCCGTGCGCTGCCCGAGCCGGGCATTGCCGATGGTATAGTTCACCCTGTGAATCGGAGAAAAAACCGCATCAATGGGAAGCGTACCAACGGGTGCCTCCGGGTCCTTATGATTCTCTGCCAGTGAATATCCTTTACCGGCCTTCACGGTCATGATCATCTTCAACTCGCCTTCCTTGGAGAGCGTGGCAATATGCTGCTCAGGATTCATGATGATAACCCTGCCGTCCGGGCTATGGATATCGCGCGCCTTGACCATGCTATCGCCGGAAGCGTTGATTTCAAGTGTTTTAGATTCCGTATCATCCATCCTGACACGGATATTTTTCAAATTCAAAATGATCTCGGAGACATCCTCCAAAACTCCGGGGATGGTACTGAATTCGTGCTGAACGCCTTCGATCTTGACCGAGACGATCGCGGCGCCCCAGATTGAGGAGAGAATGATACGACGCAGCGCATTACCGATGGTTATGCCGAATCCACGCTCCAATGGCTCCCATACGAATTTACCGTAGGTATCAGACTGATCGTCGATCTGCACTTTTCCCGGTTTGATAATATCGCGCCAGTTCATGTACATGAGTTCATTTGTTGACATTTTCGATCTCCAGAAATTCCTTTAAAAATGCCCGGATAGGCGGCTTCCGGTAACAGCCCGGAAAAATGAATAGCAATAACAGACATGCGGGACAAAAAACCAATCTCCGCTGCTATAACCCAGACTTATTTGGAGTAGAGCTCAACGATCAGGTTTTCCTGGATCGGCATGGCAATATCTTCACGCGTCGGCAACGATCGAATCGACCCCCTCATATTTTCCGAATCCAGCTCCATCCATTGTGGAGCGCTTCGCCTGACAGCCGCTTCAAGGGCATCCGTGATGGCCTGAACGCTACGGCTTTTTTCGCGCACCTCCACAACATCGCCAACTTTCATCTGAAAGGAAGGAATGTTTGCCTTACGGCCATTGACCTGGAAATGATTATGACGCACCAGCTGCCTTGCCTGGGGACGGGAGTTGGCCAGCCCAAGACGGTAGATCACGTTATCCAGCCGAAGCTCAAGAGAGAGCAGCAGGTTTTCTCCCGTGATTCCCTTTTTCTGATCCGCCCGTTCAAATACCAGTCGGAATTGCTTCTCGGATAGCCCATAGCTGCGTTTCACCTTCTGTTTTTCCCTCAGCTGAACCCCATAATCGGACATCTTCCCCCGGCGCCGCTGGCCATGCTGCCCCGGCGGATAACTGCGGCGATCAAACGAACACTTGTCCGAATAGCAGCGATCCCCTTTCAAATATAACTTCAAATTTTCTCGTCGGCAGATCCGACAAACTGAATCCCTATACCGTGACAAGACTTCCTCCCTTTAGTGTCATGTCCGTATGCTGCTCAAGCATATGAGACGCATCGCGCAATAATTTTCAAAACAGTGTTAAACGGTTAAATCTCCGGCCTGTTTATACCCGCCGCCGCTTTTTGGGCTTGCACCCGTTATGCGGAACCGGCGTAACATCCCGGATCATCACGACCGTAAATCCCACCCCCTGAAGGGCTTTCAGGGCTGACTCACGCCCCGGTCCCGGGCCTTTGACATAGACTTCCACATTTTTCATGCCATGTTCTCTGGCCTTTTTTGCCGCATCTTCAGAAGCCAACTGGGCAGCAAACGGCGTGCTCTTGCGCGAGCCTTTAAATCCGTTCATGCCCGCGCTGGACCAGGAAACCACATTACCGTTGGGATCAGTAATCGTGATAATCGTATTGTTAAAGGTAGATTGAATATGAACCACCCCGTTCTCAATATTTTTTTTAACCTTTTTCTTTGTCCGCGTTCGTTTTACCTTCGCCATGATATCGCCCTTGGTAATAGTTGATTATTTTTTCTTCGCTCCGCCCTTCTTTTTGACCGCCGATCGTTTCGGTCCTTTGCGGATACGGGCGTTGGTTGAGGTCCGTTGTCCCCGTACCGGCAAGGATTTCCGGTGCCTCAGGCCCCGATAACAGCCAAGGTCCATCAGCCGTTTGATGTTCATTGAAACTTCGTTCCGAAGTTCGCCCTCGACCTTGTAGTCATTGTCAATGACCTTGCGGATATTATTGATATCTGAATCCGTCAGGTCATCCGTCCGGAGCGTTTCATCAATTCCCAGGCGACTCAATATGCTGCGTGATGCGGACTGGCCAATGCCGTAGATATAGGTCAATCCAATAAAAACCGGTTTACCTTTCGGTAAATCGACCCCAGCGATTCTTGCCAAAATCTGCCTCCTTTAGCCCTGACGCTGCTTATGGCGCTTATTCGTGCAGATCACCCACACAATACCTCTGCGTTTAATGATCTTGCAGTTACGACATCTTTTTTTTACCGATGCACTGACTTTCATAGTCCTAAATCCTCACAATACCTGACTGCCCTTATTTTGACCGATAGGTGATCCGCCCCCGGGTCAAATCATAAGGAGACAGCTCTACAGTTACACTATCACCCGGCAGTATTTTTATAAAATGCATACGCATTTTGCCGGAAATGTGCGCAAGTATCTGATGTTTGTTTTCCAGCTCTACCTTAAACATTGCATTGGGCAGGGTTTCAACAACCGTGCCCTGAACCTTGATGGGTTCTTCTTTTGCCATCAAATACGCTCCTGTCAACTCTCATCGGCCCCGGCGACAGCCCTTGACGCCGCCGTTTTCCAGACGCCGAAAACTCAGTGATATTGCTATTTTTTACCCCTGCCGGCAGTCAAAAACCCTTCATAGTTTCTTGTAATTAAGTGGGATTCAATCTGGTTGACTGTGTCCATGGCGACCCCCACCACAATCAGGAGCGCGGTGCCGCCGAAATAAAAAGGAACATTGAACTTCGTCATTAAAACAGAGGGCAGCACACATACCGCGGACACATAAATGGCCCCGCCAAGGGTAATGCGAGTCAGCACCTTGTCTATATAGTCTGCTGTCCGCTTGCCCGGTCGAATTCCGGGAATATAGCCCCCGTACTTTTTCATATTGTCCGCAACATCTGCCGGATTAAATGTGATGGCCGTATAAAAATAGCAAAAGAAAACAATGAATCCAACATAGATCAGTTCATAAATAACCGAGCCCGGCCTCATGGCGTTAGCCACGCTCTGCATCAGGGGCACATCCTGAAAAAAGCTGGCAATGGTGGCCGGGAACATGATCAGCGACGATGCGAAAATCGGTGGGATAACACCGGCCGTATTGATTTTGAGCGGCAGATGGGTACTTTGCCCGCCATACATCCTTCGGCCGACCACACGTTTGGCATACTGGACCGGAATCCGCCGCTGCCCCTGTTCCATAAAGTTGATAAACGCAATCACCGCAACCATCATGAGAATCAGAAGGCCGGCGAAAAAAATGCCCATCTCGCCGGTCGACAGCATTCGGAAACTGTTTCCGATGGCCTGCGGCATTCTGGCCACGATTCCCGCAAATATAATCAGCGAGATGCCGTTTCCGATGCCGCGCTCACTGATCTGCTCGCCAATCCACATAATAAAAGCAGTACCCGCTGTGAGCGTAATAGCGGTCATCAACCGAAATCCCCAGCCGGGCGCCACGACTACCGGCAGGCTGCCTGGTGCAGCCATGCTCTCAAGCCCAATACTGATACCAAACCCCTGGATAAACGCAAGCCCTACGGTTCCATAACGCGTATAGCGGGTAATCTGCCGCTGCCCCTGCTCGCCCTCTTTTTTAAGCTGCTCCAGATGCGGGATAACAACAGTTAACAGCTGAAGGATAATAGAAGCGCTGATATAGGGCATAATTCCCAATGCAAAGACCGACATCCGCTCCAGCGCCCCTCCTGAGAACATATCAAATATGCCAAAGATGGTATCCTGGTGCCGGGCGAAAAATTCGCTCAACGCATCAGCATTAATCCCCGGGGTCGGTATGTGCACACCAACCCGGTAGACGACCAGAAACCCAAAAACGACCAGGATGCGTCGCTTGAGTTCAGGAATCTTGAGTATGTTGGGAACACCAGCGCCTGTCAGTGCCATATTCAGACCACCTCGACCGTGCCGCCGGCGGCATTAATCTTTTCAAGGGCGCTTTTGCTTGCTGCACCGACCCTGACTGTCAAGGGAATCTGGATCTCGCCCTGGCCCAGAACTTTGACCTGTGTTGCCTTTCTGGTGACCAGGCCGGCTTTGGCCAATGCCTTCGAATCCACTACGGATCCACTGTCAAACCGACTAAGATCCCGAATATTTATGATCTCAACCGGCGTCCTGAATATATTTTTGAACCCGCGTTTGGGCAGGCGCCTGTGCAGTGGCATCTGCCCTCCCTCGAAACCGGGCCTGACGCCGCCGCCCGAACGGGCATTATGGCCCTTGGTGCCACGCCCTGCAGTTTTACCCAATCCAGAGCCCACACCCCGGCCTTTTCGTTTCCGGTTCTTTCTGGAGCCTTCAGCCGGCGCCAAATCGTGCAGTCTCATCCTATTCCTCCACTTTGACCATATGTGATACTTTGGCAATCATGCCACGAGTAGCCGGATTGTCAGGAAGTTCAACAGCTTGATGCATTTTGGTAAATCCCATACCTCGCAGGACCTTTCGATGCTTTTCGGGACGCCCATTCATACTTCTGATCATGGTTATTCTAAGCTTGCCTGCCATCTGTCCTACATCTCCTCAACTGATAGGCCGCGTTTGGCGGCTGCTGACTCCCGGCTTTGCAAACTCTGCAGGCCCTGAATCGCCGCCTTGACAACATTATGCGGATTATTGGTTCCCAGGCATTTGGTCAAAATATTCTCAATTCCGGCGGCCTCCAGCACTGCGCGCACGGCCCCGCCGGCGATGACTCCGGAACCCCTTCCGGCAGGCTTTAACAGCACCCGTCCGGCACCGAACTTGCCTATAACCTCATAGGGAATCGTCCCGTCTACAATGGGTACGGAAATCATATTCTTTTTGGCCTTTTCCATTCCCTTTCGAATGGCTTCCGGGACTTCGTGTGCCTTTCCAAGTGCCGTTCCGACGCTGCCCTGCCCATCCCCGACAACAACGATGGCGCTGAAGCTGAACCGGCGTCCACCTTTGTGGACCTTGGCGACCCGGCTGATATGCACAACTTTGTCGATATATAAATTCTCGTCTGTTTCCTTTTTGAGCAAGCCAACGCCTCCTTTTTTATCTAAAAATCCAGCCCTGCTTCGCGGGCTCCTTCAGAGACCGCCTTGACCCGGCCGTGATACATGAATCCGCCCCGATCAAAAACAACCGAGCGTACGCCTTTCCTGGCCGCACGCTCACCGACACGTTTGCCGATAAAACGCGCTGCTGCCACCTTGCTGTCAAACTTCTGGCCTTCTCTGACCTCGGGCTCCATAGTGGAAGCCGAAGCCAGGGTAATTCCCAGGTTGTCGTCGATAACCTGGGCATAAATGTGTTTTGAACTCCGGAACACGTTCAGCCTTGGCCGCTCGGCTGAGCCACTCACCTTTGTCCGTATCCGTCTTTGCCGTTTTTGGCGCAGCACTTTTCTCCGATGTGGTGAACCCATAATGCGTATAACCTTATCAATTCCTGTTATTCTATTGTTCCGCTTACTTCGCGGTTTTCCCGGCCTTGCGCTGAATCAGTTCTTCGGCGTATTTCACCCCTTTTCCTTTGTAAGGCTCGGGCGGCCGCAACTGGCGAATCGAAGAGGCGGTATACCCTAACAGCGCCTTATCAATACCGCTCAATCGAATCACATTCTTCTCCACCGATGCAAATATGCCTTCGGGCAAGGAGAACTGGATGGGATGCGAATAGCCCAGATGAAATTCCAGGCCGCTGCTGGTCGCCTGGGCCCGATAGCCCACACCGTTGATCTCCAGGATCCGCTCAAACCCCTGGCTAACCCCGGTTACCATATTGGCCACCAGCGCCCGGGTCATTCCCCATACAGCTTTTGTCTTCTGGTCATTACGGCGGACGCTGACCGTTAAGGTAGAGTCGTTGATATCAATCTCAGCATCAGGATGCACAGTCATGGACAGCGTGCCCTTCTCTCCCTGAACGCTTAAAATCCGGTCCTTATAGCTGACCGTGGTTTTTTCAGGTAGCTGAATCGGTTTTTTCCCCACTCGAGACATGGCTCTCTCCTTGCTTACCAGATATTACAGAGGACCTCGCCGCCGACTTTTTCGTTCCTTGCCCGCTTATCGGTCATAATGCCCTTTGAGGTTGACAGCACCGAGATGCCAAGCCCCTTAAGAACCGGCTTGATTCCCTTGCTGCCCACATATACCCGCCGGCTGGGACGACTAACCCGTTGAAGTCCATAAATCACATGCTGGTTATGGTTATCATATTTTAGATATACACGGATAACGCCCTGCTTGTTATCCTTAATGAACTTGTAATTCCGAATAAACCCCTCATCCTTGAGAAGCCTGGCCAGCGAGGTTTTCAGATTCGATCCCGGTATATCCGTACTGGCATGTCGGGCCCGCCCCGCATTGCGGATTCGGGTCAGCATATCCGATATAGGATCACTCATTGTCATGGATTCTTTCTCCGTGCAGTTAACCGGTTATGTATTGCTGTATACAATTTCTATCGGGTTTGGCAACAGTCCTACCAGCTTGACTTCTGAACCCCCGGAAGAAGCCCTTCTGATGCAAATTTTCGAAAACAGAGCCGGCAAATCCCAAATTTTCTGATATACCCTCTTGATCGCCCGCAAATGGGACAGCGATTATGCTGCCGGACCGGAAACTTGGGTTTCCTTGCCGCCTTCTCTCTGAGCGCTTTCCTTGCCAAACCAGCCTCCTTAATTTATTGTTTTGAATGTTGCTTTACCGATTTATAAACAAACCTCGGTATTTAACATTTCGATACCGTTGAGGACGTATCCGCCGGTTTTAGTTTCTAAACGGCATGCCCATGAGTTTCAAAAGCGTCTTGCCCTCTTCGTTGCTTTTGGCCGTCGTCACGATCGTAATGTTCATGCCCTTAAACGTCTCAATTTTGTCATAGTCAATTTCCGGGAAGATGATCTGCTCTTTTATACCCAGAGTATAATTGCCCTTGCCATCAAAAGCCTTGCCCGAAATCCCCCGGAAATCCCTGACACGGGGCAGTGCAAAATTAACCAGCTTATCAAAAAACTCGTACATCCGACGGCGCCTGAGCGTGACCATACAGCCAATGGGCATTCCCTCGCGCACCTTGAACGCTGCCACGGATTTTTTGGCCCGCGTAATAACCGGGGCCTGTCCGGTAATCTCCGCTAACTCCTGCTTCGCGGAATCCAGTATCTTGATATTTTGTATCGCCTCGCCAAGCCCCATGTTAACCACAATTTTCTCAAGCTTCGGCACCTGCAGCCGGTTCTTGTAGGAAAAAGTTTCGATCAACCTGGGGATGACCTCGTTTTGGTAATATTCCTTGTTTGACATCGCGTATCCCTCCGGCAATCGCTAAGCTCTATCAAGCATCAATGATTTCATTGCATTTCGGACAGACCCGAACCCTTTTGCCGTCCTCAAGCTGATGCATTTTAATCCGCACCGGGGCCATGCACTTATTACAGATAAGCATGACATTGGACCAGGCAATAGCAGCCTCTCCTTCCACAATCCCCCCCTGTTTGTTCCTGGCGCTGGGCCGGGTATGCCGTTTGACAATATTCGCATTTTCAACCAGGATGCGATGCTTATCCGGATAGACGTCTAAGACCTTGCCGATTTTCCCCTTATCTTTGCCGGCAATCACCTTGACTTTGTCGTTTTTCTTAATCTTGGTTTTGCTCTTTCCCTTGTTCATATCTGGCCTCTTTACCAACTAGAGCACCTCGGGTGCCAGCGAAATAATCTTCATGAATCGTTGGGCGCGAAGTTCTCTGGCCACCGGCCCAAAGATACGGGTACCGATGGGTTCGCGCTGGGCATTGATCAATACCGCAGAATTTTCATCAAATCGGATAAAGGACCCGTCAAGACGTGGAATTTCCTTTTTGGTCCGCACCACCACCGCCTTGAGCACATCGCCCTTCTTAACCTTGGAATTGGGCATCGCCACCTTGACTGACACCACAATTATATCGCCAATACTGGCATATCGCCGCTTAGAGCCGCCCAGGACCTTAATGCAGGAGACTTCCTTGGCACCTGAGTTATCCGCAACAGACAACCTTGTTTCCGCCTGTATCATTAGTCAAATCCTCTGCTCGTCAAACCGCTTTTTCAATTATCTGGCTCACCCGCCATCTCTTGCGCCGGCTCAATGGTCGGGATTCCATAAGCAACACGCGGTCGCCCACCTGACAGCTGTTACGCTCATCATGGGCAGCGTATTTGGCCCGCCTGCGCATATATTTTTTATATACCGGATGTATGACATACCGATCCACCCGAACTGTTACTGTCTTATCGGATTTATTGCTCAAAACAGTTCCGACCAGCTGCCTGCATTTGCCTTTCTCTTTATCTGCCATGACTCCCATACCGTTTATCTGATGTTTAGTTCCCGTTCGCTCTTGATGGTGCGAAGCCTTGCAATGTCACGCCTGACCTGGCCGAGTCGTTTCGGATTTTCTAGCTGGCCGGTCTGATGCTGGAATCGGAGGTTAAAATAGGCCTCAATGGTATCCTGCAGCCTTTTGTTCAGCTCATCCCCGCTCAACTCTCTTATCTCCTTAGCATCCATTACATCTCGCTCCTTTCAACAAACTTGGTTTTGATCGGGAGCTTGTGGGCGGCCAGCCGGAGCGCTTCATAAGCCAGATCACGGGACACCCCCTCCATTTCGTAGAGAATGCGACCGGGCTTGATAATGGCCACCCAGCCTTCCGGAGCGCCTTTGCCTTTACCCATGCGGACTTCAGCCGGCTTTTTGGTAAACGGTTTGTCCGGAAATATGCGGATCCACATTTTGCCGCCCCGTTTTACCCGGCGGGTCATGGCAATACGGGCCGCCTCAATCTGCTTTGAGGATATTTGACCGCATTCCACCGCCTGAAGGCCGTAGTCCCCAAAATTCAGCCTTGACCCCCGATAGGCCATACCTTTCATTCGGCCTGTCTGCTTTTTCCGATATTTAACTCTTTTGGGGCTTAGCATCTATCCGATTCTCCTCGTATTCCTGTTTCTTCGTATTACTGATTATCTTTCGCCATCTGGTTTTCACTCAAAATTTCGCCCTTGAAAATGTAAACCTTGATACCGATCGTGCCGTATGTAGTGTTGGCATTTGTAAAACCGTAATCAATATCCGCCCGAAGCGTATGCAGGGGAATACGGCCTTCTTTGTACCATTCAACCCTCGCCATCTCAGCACCGCCCAAGCGGCCGGAACAGATAATTTTGATCCCCTGAGCGCCAAAGCGCATGGCTGAAGAAACAGCGCGCTTCATCGCCCGACGAAACGCCACCCGGCGGACGAGCTGATTGGCGACATTCTCAGCAACCAACTGAGCATCAATCTCCGGCTTTCGGACTTCCTGAATATCCACCAGCACTTCGTGGGTTACCATTTTTTCGAGTTCTTTTTTTAATGCCTCGATTTCAGACCCCTTTTTGCCGATGATAATTCCCGGACGGGCG
This sequence comes from Desulfobacterales bacterium, assembly GCA_018399455.1. Taxonomy (GTDB): domain Bacteria; phylum Desulfobacterota; class Desulfobacteria; order Desulfobacterales; family Desulfosalsimonadaceae; genus M55B175. The sequence goes on along the minus strand of JAGYOT010000008.1, from coordinate 3,692 downwards.
GCATAAATACGAAGCTTGATCCGTCTTGAGGAGCGTTCAATGTCGATTTTTGAAACACCGGCATGATATAGCTTCTTTTTTAAATAGGTGCGAAGCTTATGGTCTTCCAGAACATATTTATGGTAATCTTTGCCAGCATACCATCGGGACCCCCAGGTGCGGACAATTCCCAGCCGCATACCGATTGGATTGACTTTCTGACCCAACTTTCCTCCTTTTTACCTTTCGGCAACAATCACCGTCACATGGCTCGTTCGTTTCAGTATTCGGGTTGCCCTGCCCCTGGCCCGTGCCCGGAAGCGTTTCAACATGGGCCCTTCATTGACAATAATATTTTTGATTTTTAGTGCATCCACATCCATCTCGCCCTGCTGGTCAGCGTTGGCCACTGCTGAACGAAGAAGTTTCTCAACAATCCCTGATGCTTTCTGGGGCATAAATTTCAGCTGATTCAGCCCCGCCTCCACCGGTTGACCCTTAACACTGGGAACAATTCGGCGAATCTTTTGGGGAGAGATGCGCATATATTTTCCTGTCGCCCGTGCCTCCATCTTACGACATCCTAACCGTTCTCTTAAGGTTACCGTTTCATTTTCGTCTTTTTATCACCGGCATGCCCATAGAAAATCCGTGTCGGTGAAAACTCGCCAAGTTTGTGGCCCACCATATTCTCTGAGATAAAAACCGGTACAAACTTCTTGCCGTTATGCACCGCCAGCGTCAGCCCCACCATTTCCGGTACAATCGTGGAACGACGGGACCAGGTTTTGATGACCTTGCTGCTTCGGGCTTGCTGCGCTTCATTGACTCTGCGAAACAATTTGGGTTCAATATAGGGCCCTTTTTTAATTGACCGAGGCATACCTTTGCTGCTCCTGCTATCTGTTAATTTAAGATACTATCGCTTAATTTAAGATACTATCGCTTCTTCCGTCGCTTCACAATCAGACGGTCACTGTCTTTGCGGGTACGGGTGCGCAAGCCTTTGGTGGGTTTACCCCATGGCGTACAAGGATGACGTCCGCCGGATGAACGGCCTTCACCGCCGCCCATGGGGTGGTCCACCGGATTCTTAACAACCCCCCGGACCTTGGGCCGCCGGCCCAGCATCCGGCTGCGACCCGCCTTGCCAAGCGAAATATTGACATGATCAACGTTTCCGATCTGGCCGATACTGGCCCGGCAACTTTGCAATACCATGCGGACCTCGCCGGAAGGCAGACGCACAGTGGCGTATTTGCCCTCCTTGGCGGTGAGCTGCGCATATCCGCCGGCGCTTTTGACCATTTTCCCCCCCCGGCCGGGCTGCAATTCTATATTATGAATCTGAGTACCCAGTGGAATATCGCGAAGCGCAAGCGCATTGCCGGGCCGGATTTCCGCGTCCGGTCCGGACATCAGGGTGTCTCCCACTTTAACCCGGGCCGGTGCCAGGATATATTGCTTCTCGCCATCCGCATAGTGCATCAGCGCAATTCGCGCGGAGCGGTTCGGATCATATTCGATGGCCGCCACTTTTGCCGGAACGCCGTCTTTTTGCCGCTTGAAATCGATCAGCCGATAACGGCGCTTGTGGCCGCCGCCCCGATATCTCAGGGTGATCCGACCATTCGCGTTTCGGCCCCCGCTTTTCTTGATTCGGAAAAGCAGTTGCTTTTCCGGTTTCGACTTGGTTAGCTCCTCAAAAGTTGAAAACTCCTGAAAGCGACGCCCGTGGGATGTCGGTTTGACTCTTTTCAATGCCATTTATCGTCTCCTCCCTTAAACGCCTTCAAAAAACCGAATCCGGTTGCCGGGCATCAATGTAACAATGGCTTTTTTCCAGTTTTTCTTATGCCCGATAATGCGGCCGCGTTGCTTTACTTTTCCCTTCACATGTATGGTGCGGACGGATTTGACTTTAACATCAAATATTTTCTCCACCGCTTTGCGAATTTCAACCCGGTTGGCCGTCGGATCGACCTCAAAGGATACTTTGTTATGGAGCTCTTTCTGGATATCGGTCTTTTCCGTATCAATCGGTCCTTTTATGATGTCATAGGTTCTCATGCGGCCAGCCTCCCTTCGATTGCCTTAACAGAAGGCTCCAGTAAAACAAGATGCTGATGATTCAATATATCGTAAACATTTAAGCCCTCCGCGCGCAGTACTTTAACACCGGGAATATTCCGTGCTGAGAGCTCCAGCGCGGCATCGGCCTGATCAATAACAATCAGCGGCTTCTCCAGGTTCAGCGCATCTATGACTTTGGCAACAGCCTTTGTTTTTATCTGGTCCAGCTCAAACCGGTCCAGCACAACCAGGGTCTCGGCCTGGAATTTACTGCTGATCGCCATTTTTAGTGCCAGGCGGCGCACCTTCTTGGGCATCTTTAACGCATAGGAACGTGGGGAAGGACCGAAGGCAACGCCTCCTCCCTTAAGCAGCGGACTTCGAATATCGCCGCGGCGGGCCCGGCCGGTTCCCTTCTGTCTAAACAGCTTGGCTCCCGAGCCCTTGACATCCGAGCGGCGTTTGACCGCTGCGGTTCCCCGCCGTCTGCCGGCCATCTGCATCCGGGCCACATCGTGCAGCACGCTTTTTTTAACAGATACATTAAATATGCTGTCGGGCAGTTCCAGCTCGGATACCTTTCCACCCTGTATATTTTTGACTTCAACGACAGCCATGGTTTGCCTCATATTCTCTGATTCTAATGAAAAGCCCCCGGTCAACGCCGTTTTTTAATTCTCAGCGTCCCGCTTTTGGGCCCCGGAACAGCCCCTTTAACCAAAATCAGGTTGTCCTCCGGTCGAATATCAATGATTTCAAGATTTTTAACCGTCTGGCGAACCGTGCCGTATCGGCCCGGCATCTTTTTGCCCTTGGCCACTTTGGACGGCCAGGCGCTCATTCCGATCGAACCCGGCAGGCGGTAGTTCCGGTTACCGTGTGTCTTAGGGCCCCGGTGAAAACCGTGCCGCTTGATCACCCCGGCAAAGCCCCGCCCCTTGGTCGTTCCGGAGACAGTAATCCGGTCGCCCACCTCAAACATCTCAAGCGATATTTCCTGGCCGAGTTCAAACGCCTCGGGATTATCCACGCGAAACTCCCCTATCACAAGAAAGCTTTTATCGCCGCTTTTAAAAAAATGTCCCTTGAGCGGCTTGTTGACCCGGGATGCTTTTTTTTCCCCGAATCCAAGCTGCAGCGCATTATAGCCGTCATTGGCTTCTGTTTTGATCTGGGTGACTGTGCAGGGACCGGCTTCGATCACCGTGACCGGCAGATACCTGCCGTCATGGCCGAAGACGGATGTCATGCCCAGTTTTTTTCCTATCATCCCGTTACTCATAACCGCCACCCCATTTCTGTCTACAGTTTTATGTCCACGTCCACGCCCGGCGACAGGTCCAGCTTCATCAAGGCATCCACCGTCTGCTGCGTGGGATCCTGGATATCGAGCAACCGTTTATGGGTGCGGACTTCAAACTGCTCTCTGGATTTTTTGTTCACATGGGGGGAGCGCAGGACCGTATATTTATTCACCCGTGTTGGCAAGGGAATAGGCCCCACAATTTTTGCTCCTGTCTTTCTTGCCGTATCAACGATATCCCGTGCGGATTGATCAAGCAGTTTATGATCGTATGCTCTCAGCCGAATTCGAATTTTCGTGTTTGTTATCATAAGTCTATTGTATCATCCAAAAGGTT
>JAGYOT010000079.1 GCA_018399455.1 Desulfobacterales bacterium | reverse complement strand
ATTTGCACCGCTCGGTCCCGGGCGGCGGCCCGGGGGGTTACTTCTAAGGAACTTATCCAATTTCCTTTCTGCAGCTGTTGATCCGGAATACAAAGAGTCTACTCATGGCATAAAGCGGGAGCACAGTAAATATAGACGTTTCTTTCTTTTCCCGTGAATTTTTTTAGCCGCTTATAGCGGGAGATATCAGGTACGGAGGTATCCAGGCGTTTTGGAACTTTTAAAAACAGGATATCCAGTTCCTGTTTTATGGCAAATCTCTCTATTGCCTTAAAATTATATTTGTTTTTTTCATTTATCTGGACATAATTGCCCGTTTTAATGCCTGCAAAAAACGGAGCCCGGAGATCATTGACAAAATATCGGGCATCATGCACCAACTCGTTTTGTTTCACCCAGTTGCCGGCACGGCGAAGGACATTATCTGTTGTTGCGGATGAATGGACAGCTTTAAAGGCAGGGGATATAAAGAACACAATCACAAAGACGGCCAGATAAAGTTTGGGCCTTGATGCACCGAGCAAGCGGGCATACATTCTCTCCAGACCCAGCCCCACCCAGGGGAACGCCAGGGCTGCCGGGGCGAACAGAAACCGTCTCTGCAAATAATTCCTGTCGATATACAATACATACATTACCGTAAGGTAAAAGCAGAGCAGGAAAAACAGAAATGACCGGCTTGTATCAAAGTCGCGGGAGCGCCGTAAGCCAACGATAAACGGAACGATAAACAAAGGAAAGAGGACTTTTATAAATATTTGGGCTTCACCCAGCAAATAAACCAGAAACATGAAGTGTCTGGTGACCTCTGCCAGATTCTGTCTCCGGTCAAGATGCGGATGCCGCTTTCCCAAATCATCGAGCTGTTCATAGATAATATGATAATTGTCAAGAAAATCAAGCTTTAATATATGGGCGGCTTTTACCGCTACTTCATCCAGCCGGTTAAGGCGCTGGCCATCTATGTGCACAGCGAGAAAGCAGATACCGGCAACCATGACGGTAACCCCGAGCCAGGCGGTAAAGCCTTTCAACAGGGAAATCCGCTCTTCGCCTTGAACGAGGATCCGATAAACGAAATAGAGAGAACAAAAAAGAACCACTATGGCGCCTTCAACCCTGAATAAAAAAGAGCAATAGGAGAAAAGCGCTGACAGAAAAAACAGGACCGGTTTTTTGAGGTCAATGGCCTTTTGGGCATAATAGACGGCAAGCAGGACGGAGAAGACAAAAGCAGGGCTGCGAATCACATCAACCGCCCAGTCATTTGGGAGCGGCGCCACAGCAAACGCGAGGCTGGCCCAAAAAGCGGCTTTGCGGCTGAAAAGGCGGGCGGTGAGAAAGTAGAGCGGAATAAGCGCCAGAATCTGACAGGCAAGGGAGGTAAGTTTGCCCGCTATTTCCCAGTCAGGTACAAGGAAATGGAAGCCTGCGATCATTAAAGGATAAAGCGGCATTGGGTATACAGATAGCGCTTCGGCGAAATTGCCGGCAGCGAAATGCTGCGCGGCCGTAATATACAAAACCCCGTCTGAGTTAAAGGGCACATTAAACAGCAGCAACCCGATTTTTAAGGCAGCGGAAATGCAAACAACAAGGATAAGGGCATTTGCCGTGTCGTGCAGTTTTGTGAAATATTCAAGCATTACTGCGCCTTCAATCAATTTATGAGTTCATACATTCGCTATAGCGCATCCATTGCCTGTCACGACTCGCCCCTGGCGCAGGGTCGGTCAGGCCAGTTTTCCCTGCGAAGCGCTGCTAGCACAGCGCCGCAGCCGATAAACAGGAAAAACGCGCCGATAACGAAAACGCCGTAGGCCTCCAGAAGATCACTGCCATAACCGCCAAAAAACGAACTGCTCGTAAAGGTATGAAGAACGAGTCCTAATGCCAGAAAAACCAGGGGGACCCATTTTTTCCAGCCCGAGGGTTTCATGACCAGAAGGTAATAGAGAAGGAATCCATGGGATAGGATCAACAGAATGTAGTGATGCTTCCAGGACCGTTCAGACAGGAAAAGCATGGCCAGAAACACCATGGCAAACTCGCCCAGGTTGCCTAAATGGCGGGGTTTGTTTTGCGGGGTCCGGCAAAACCAGGCAAGTGCCGCAACAATGCCAAGGGAGGCGGCCTTAACGATCAGGGACACCGTTTGCTGGTCAAGGGAGAAAAGATTAATCTTCAAGGCCTTCAGACCTTCCCCCGGTTCTGCGGCAATCGCAGTGCAGTCTGACAGGAGCCGGTAAAAAAGGCCGGTAAAGGACTGGTTTATGTACTGGGTCTGCATGTATCCAACCGGCATGCCGGTTATAAAGGGATGGATCATCTGTTTGTACCACTGGAGCACCAGCTGGTGGTTGAATTCAAAGCCCAGGAACAGGCCGGGAACAATCCAGCAGAAAACAATGATGCCGACGAACGAGCCGGCCGCACTGAGCCATTTTCGTTTGTACAGGAAATAGGGAATAAAGAGCGCAGGGGTTACCTTAAGGACAGTCGCCAGTCCGATGCTCAGGCCTGACAGAAAATCTTTCTGATAGTAGGCGCACAGCATGGCGCAGACAATAAGTCCGCCTATGATAAGATTTACGTTACCATGGGTTAAATCGCTGATAAATACCCGGGCGCTGAGAAGCAGCAGAACAAACAATGCCCAGTCCGGCAGGGGCGGGCCATGGTTTCTGGCCACGGTTACAACACTCCGGAAGATGAATACAACAATTGCAGACTTAAAGATTAACCAGGCAAGGGAGCCGCCGATAGGTCCCAGGGCATGGAAAGGCATCAGGATCATCAGCATCATGGGAAGGTTGGGATACCTCCCGCCCTCATCCCCGTAAACGGTTTTCCCCTCCAACAGGGTTTGACTATGCTGAGTCCAGCGCAGAAAGGCGGTGCGATCTTCCAGTGCCTTGTCAAATACCTTGATCCCCGCTACCAGAAACATGAGCAGAAATCCTGCCCACAAAAGCATTTTAAACTTGCTTTCAGGTTTAATCATCAAAAAGTCCTCACCCGGGTTTCGCCGTGCCTTTTATTTCTGCCGTTTTTTGCTGGCCATAAGCAATTTTATACGAATTCATATAGTTAAGTAAACATCGAGTTAACCATACATAGCCGAACGGTCTTCTCATGTCAATATGCTTAAGCGGTTTGACCGCGTGCTCAGGACCGATGCGGGCAGCGGCCCTGGCCGCTTTTCTTGACTTATCTTCAAAACCTGTTAAACAGGATTGTAAAAATTTTGGTTCAACAGGTTTTTCAATGAAATTTGCGTTTTGTCTGTTTAAATACTTTCCATATGGAGGGCTCCAAAGAGGGTTTTTGCAGCTTGCCCGGATATGCATTGCCCGCGGGCATCATGTGGATGTCTACACCGGTTCATGGAAAGGAAAAAAACCGGTTGATCTCAGGGTGTTTATTATTCCTCCCAGGCGGCTGACCAACCACCGGCGCTATAAGTCTTTTGCCGGACGGCTGAGCCGGTTTACAGCTTCGGGTAACTATGACGCGGTGGTCGGGTTCAATAAAATGCCCGGCCTGGATGTTTATTTTGCCTCGGATGTCTGTTACCGGCCCATGGCAATGGAGAGGAGTTTTTTTTATCGGGTCTCAGGACGCTGCCGAACCTTAATGGCCCTTGAACGGGCGGTTTTTGATAAACATGCAGGTACAAAAATCATATCCATATCCGATGCTGAAAAAAAGCGCTACATGGATTGTTACGGAACAGCCGAGGGGCGCTTTTATTCGGTCCCGCCGGGGATCTCGAAGGACCGTCTGGATGCGGCGGATAATCCGGAGGCCAGGCAGGGATGGCGCCGTGAATTTGGTGTTCAACCGGATCAGTATGTGGTCTTGATGGTGGGATCGGATTTCCGGAGAAAGGGCGTGGATCGGGCGATAAACGCCTTCTCCGCCCTTCCGACGGGCTTAAAGGATAAGGTCCTGCTTGTGATTGTCGGAAACGGCCGGGTGCGCCCCTATCATCGGCTGGCAAAGCGGCTTGGAATCTCAAGCCGGGTATATTTTGCCGGGGAGCGAAACGATGTCCCCCGTTTCCTTGCCGGTGCCGATCTTTTGCTTCATCCGGCCTATCATGAGAATACAGGCACGGTTTTAATTGAGGCTATGGCGGCAGGCCTGCCTGTTTTGGCAACCGAAGCCTGCGGCTACGGCATTCACGTGGAAAAAGCAGGGGCAGGAAAGCTGGTGCCCGTCCCCTTCAGGCAGGCGACATTGAACCATATGCTCGAATCCATGCTTTCTTCTGAAATGTCGGACCAATGGGGGACAAACGGGAAGACCTATGTTAAAGAGACTGATGTATTCAGCCGTCATGAAAAGGCGGCGGATATCATTGAATTGATCGCCGCAGGCGGGGGGTTGCCGAAATATGCCGGTTTTGGCTGTCCCCGGGGGCTTGAATAAAGCGTTTAACAGTGGGTTTTTTAAAGGTTTGCGGACAAATGGGAAAAGAGCTTACGCTTTCTGTTATTATTCCTGTCTTTAATGAGGAAGACACCATCCTCGAGGTCCTTGACAGGGTGAGGGCCGTCGATCTGCCCATGGAGATTATTGTCGTGAACGACTGCTCGACAGATCGCACCCGGGAGCGTTTGGAAACCTATTCCGGAAAAGATTCGGTCAAAGTGGTCAATCACGACGTTAATTCGGGTAAAGGCTCGGCCATCAGAACGGCACGGGAGTATGTCACGGGAGATCTTGTGATTATTCAGGATGCGGATCTTGAATACAATCCTGAGGAATATCCAAGACTTTATAAATTTTTTGTGAACAACAACGCGGATGCGGTTTACGGAAGCCGATACTCGGGCAATGAGGTGATGGTGGACAGCTTTGTTCATTATTACGGGAACAAGTCTCTCACATTTTTTTCAAACCTTTTTTCCAATCTGCACTTAACGGATATGGAAACCTGCTATAAAATGATCCGGGCCGATCTTTTCAAGGAGATCCCCATAGAATGCCGGTGCTTTGGTTTTGAGCCTGAGATCACGGCAAAACTGGCCAAACGGAAGGCACGCATTTTTGAGGTCCCCATATATTATGAACCCAGAATTTATGAACAGGGCAAAAAAATCGGCTGGCGGGACGGGATCAAGGCCATCTGGTATATCCTTAAGTTCAATCTTATAAGAAAGGCATAAGCCCCGAGGCATGACAGATTTATCCGGCCCCATCCGTTGCATTCGGAAAAACGGCCTGATCATCAACAAAGACTACGAAGCGTTTCTAAACCGTGTTCAGCTTGATGCATTCGAGCCCGTGTGGGGGTATAATTCGGGTGAAACCGTAAAGAAGATCAGGCCGAGATCTGTCGTCCGCCTGACGCTCGCCTGCAATCAAAAACCGAGGCGCTTTTATCTCAAGCGGCACAACCGGGAGTTTATCGGATTCAGGCGGCTGCTTGCGCTGTTTTTTCACAGAACGGGATTGTCGCAGGGGGTTTTGGAGTACGAAAATATATGCGATTTCAGAAAAACGGGTATTCCAACCGTGTCCCCCGCAATTGCCGGAGAAAGGCGGGCCGGGTGCTTCCGGGTGGAATCGTTTCTTATGACGGAGGATTTCGATCCTTATGTTTCCCTTGAGTCCCTTCTTGAGAAAACTCCGGATTTTTTCAAAGGCCGGGAAGGCGAAATCAGGAAGAAATGCCTTATCACCGGAGTTGCGGCTCTGGCGAGAAAGATGCACAGGAGCGGGTTCAATCACAGGGACTTTAACGCCACCCATATTCTGCTGAATTACCAAAGCGGATCGGATATTGCCGAATTGGCGCTTTTTGATCTGCAGCGGGTCGAAAAAAACCGATGGTTCAGACTTCGCTGGAAAATTAAAAGCCTCGCGCGTCTTAACTACAGTCTGCCGGCGGGTGTTTTCTCCGGAGAGGACCGTCTGAATCTCCTTCTGAGTTATAACGGCAAATCAACCCCCGGCATCATGGATCGGCTCCAATGGTATTGGATCGAAAAGAAAACCGCCCGGATAAAAAGACATACGGAAAAACGTCAAAACGGAAAAGGTTAACGGTATGCTTGCCACCCATTATGCCAATTTCCCGTCCCGGCAGAGCAGAAGCAGATTTGTCGCCACACGTTTCAGCCAATATCTGAACGAATCCGTGCTGGATGTCGGCTGTTTTGAGGCCCCCTTACGGGACCTTCTGCCTTCGGCATCATACACCGGCATCGATATTGCCGGATTGCCTGACATGATCGTCAATCTGGAGAGGGTCAGGCATCTGCCGTTTGTCGATAATGCGTTTATCTGCGTTTTGTGCATTGATGTTCTGGAGCATCTGGACAACCTTCATACCGTCTTCGAGGAACTATTAAGGGTATCTGACAGGTTTATCATCGTCTCGCTTCCCAATTGCTGGCGCGATGCCCGCCGGCCGCTTGAAAGAGGAAAGGGCCATTTCCGTCATTACGGCCTGCCGCTTTATAAACCGGAAGACAGGCATAAATGGTTCTTCAGTTTCACTGAAGCCAGGGATTTCATCGAAGGAAAAGCTCACGCGTTTCAGCTCGGCATTAAAGATATCTTTGCCACTGAAAAGCCAAAAAGCAGGATTCTAAGAGGATTAAGAAAGATTCGTTACCCGGGGGATCAGTACCATAATCGCTATTCCCAGACACTCTGGGCGGTACTGGAAAAACCGGTGAAAGATCCGGCAGCGGCCTCGCTGCGGGGGCATACAGGATGAAGCGGCATGTTGGAAGTGCTGAGGTGCACCCGCTTATCCATCGGGAGGCAGGAATCCCCTTTTCTTAAGTTCCTCTGAAAACGTTTGATATATCCCGGGAAGCGCTTTCCAGTTTTGCAGCAGGCGGCGGCAGTCCTTATTGAATTTTCGCCGGAATCGTCCTCCTTTCCAACGATGCGCGCGCATGGCGTCCAGATCGGTAACAATCAGCCGGTTTTCCGAAAGGATAAAATTGGTGGCTTTAAAATCTCCGTGGGTGATCAGGGCATCATGAAGTTTCTGCAGAAGCGCTCCGAACTGCATGATGATTATCTGCTGGTCTGAATCCGTTTTGGCGTGGGCGCGAAACCATTGACAGGCCTGGGTTCCCGGCGTGTAATCGGTTATAAAATAAGCCGTGGAGCGAAAAGGTCCCCATCTTTTTTCAAGAAAGGCAACAGGCCTTGGTGTGGAAATTTCAAGAAGACGCATTCTGTGGGCGTTTTTCCAGGAGTGCCAAGCCCTGCTGGGCCGGGGACAGCGGCTCAGAGCGTGCCGGATGTTTTTTATATTGTAGCGCTTGACCACCATGCGGTGTCCGCCAACATCCACAAGTGCCACGGTGGAAGAATTGCCCTTTTTAATAAGCTCTGATGAATCCAGAAACCGGTCGGGTTTCGAAAGCAGGCGGGCCATCTGCCGGGTGTGCCGGCTGCGGTCGCAAACCATAAAGTGAGTCCAGGTCTTGCTGCAGACATTCGCGGAGGATGCGCGATAGATTTTTTTAAGGTACTTTTTT
>JAGYOT010000078.1 GCA_018399455.1 Desulfobacterales bacterium | reverse complement strand
TCAAATCCGCAATAGGTGTCAAGATAAATTTTTCCCCGCCGCATCGCCTTCACCATTCAAAGCGCGGCCTTCAATGTATTGAATGGCATCGGTCAACCGCCTGCCCACCTTCTCTTTTCCCAGCACGGCGATCATTTCAAAAATCCCCGGGCTCACGGTTTTTCCCGTCAAGGCAACCCGCATGGGCTGTGCGATCTTGCCAAGCTTCAATCCATGTTTGTCCATCACCTCCTGAAACAAAGGCTCCATGGTTTCCTGGTCAAGGACTGACGCCGACTCCAGCTTGGCTGTAATCTCTTTCAGAGGCGCCAGTATGCCCGGCTTTAAAAACTTCCTGGCTGCTTTTTCATCGTATGCCACCGCGTCGGCAAAATAAAAATCCGCTGCTTCCGCCATTTCCACAAAGGTTTTGCTGCGGTTCTTAAGGGTCGCCACCACGGCCTGCAAATAGGCATCAGGCTTTGCTTCAATACCGCGTGCCGATAGGAATGGCAAAAGCCGCCTGGCCAACTCTTCCTCAGAGGCAGCGCGGATGTGCTCGGCATTTAAGGCCAGCAGCTTTTCCCGATTAAAAATGCCCGCAGAACGGCCTATATGCTCGAGGTTGAACTTTTCAATCAGTTCCTGCCGGGTAAAAAATTCCTGGTCGCCATAGGACCAGCCGAGCCTTACCAGGTAGTTCACCATGGCATCCGGATGATAGCCCATATCCCGGTAGGCCGTCACCGACATGGCACCATGCCGTTTGCTGAGCCGGGTCTTGTCATGGCCCAGAACCATCGGTACATGTCCGAACACGGGCACGGCACAACCCAGCGCTTCATAGAGCTGGATCTGCTTGGGCGTATTGTTAAGATGATCATCCCCACGAATAATTGTATTGATGTTCATGGTGATGTCATCCACCACAACCGCCAGATTGTATGTCGGAGACCCGTCGCTGCGTTGAATTATAAAATCATCGAGTTCGGCATTATCAAAGGCAATGTTGCCCCGGATACAGTCTCCTACAATGGTGCTTCCCGCAAGCGGCGCTTTGAACCGAACTACGGCACCTTCTGTCGGCCCCAGGCCCTTTTCCCGGCAGGTACCGTCGTATTTGGGTTTCCCGCCGGCTTTCATTGCCGCATCCCGCATCTTTTCCAGCCGTTCTGCTGTGCAGGTGCAGTAATAAGCCATTCCGGATTCGAGCAGACGGTTAATATAGTCCCGATAAATTTCAAAGCGCCGGGATTGAAAATAAGGGCCCTCATCCCAGTCAATCCCAAGCCATTCAAGGGCCTCGAAAATAGCTTCTACCGAAGCCCGGGTGGAACGACTGACATCGGTATCCTCGATCCGGAGGACAAAACGCCCCCCGCAATGCCGAGCATACAGCCAGTTAAAAAGAGCGGTTCTTGCCCCGCCCAGGTGGAGATATCCGCTGGGGCTGGGCGGAAAACGGGTAATCGTAAGATGGTTCATGCAGTTTTCCATTGATTTCAAGACGTCTTTCGTTAAGATAACAGATTTAAATAAAATTATTTTTTTTAACACAAATGTTGGTTGAACTCAAGGGTTATATATGGCATAAAAATGAATTCCCTTGACAATCGAATCCATTTAACATACTAGGATAAAATTAAAAATTGTCAAAATTTAAAAAATGTTGGATGATATTAAATAGTTAGGAGATCACTATGGCTGTACCCAAACACAAGGTATCCAAATCCAAGAGGGATAAACGCCGAACTCACCAGAAGGCCGCAGCCCCCAATCTATCCAAATGCCCGCAATGCGGAGAATTCAAACTCCCTCACAGGGCATGTCCGGAATGCGGCTCGTATAAGGGGCAAAACGTAACCGAAAGCAAAGAATAGGAAGCTTTCATCGAGATTGCCTGAAGATGCACGGCCGAATCCACACGGCAAACCTCTCAGGCGCTTTTCCCTTTTGTCTTGTCGAGCCCGCCAGTCCGAGGTCATAGTCCGTCATGGATATGACCGCCGGCCCGCCCGAGCCTAAAAACCGATGTTTGTTTTCACTGTAACGGAGGTACACCGAAACGGCTGACGGCCTCATCGCCTTTTTCGCTGTCAAAGGGCCGAATTTCAAAACGGGGGCGGTTGATTCGGGGAAACGGCGGACGCTGTATCGAAAACAAGGAGACTTTCATGAAAATAGAAGAAAAGGTCAAAAAAGTAATTGCTGAAAAACTGGACATCGATGTGACTGAAGTGGTGCCCGAAGCATCCCTGATCGATGATCTCGGAGCGGATTCACTGGCTATCGTGGAACTGATCATGTCAATGGAAGAAGAGTTTGACATTGAAGTACCGGACGAAGATGTAGAAAACCTGGTAACCGTGAAAAATGCCATTGACTATATTATTAACAATACCTGATCTCCGCAGAACCGGCAATCTTAATCCTTCAACCGAAAGCAGGACGTTTGTGACATGAAACCCTCTACACCCATTGCAATTGGCTGCGATCACGCCGGATTCGAACTCAAGGAAGTCCTGAAGTCATTCCTGGAGGAGTATGCGCTGGATGCTGATGACTGCGGGACCAACGGGGAGGCCTCTGTGGATTATACGGAGTTCGGCGCCCGGGTGGCCCGTAAAGTGGCTTCCGGCCAAAACAGCCGGGGCATCCTGATATGCGGCACCGGCCTCGGCATGTCAATGATTGCCAACCGCTTCAGCGGTGTGCGGGCAGCACTCTGCAATGATCTCTTCTCCGCGATCATGTGTCGGCGCCACAATGATGCCAACATTCTTGTTTTGGGAGGACGCGTGGTCGGCAAGGATCTGGCCCGGGAAATTCTTCGTGCCTGGCTGGAAACTCCGTTTGACGGCGGCCGCCACGAAGAAAGAATCGCCAACATCGATGAACGGGCAAAATGACAGCATTTAACCCAAATAACCGAAAGGCCGACATGCAATACAACCAACAAAATATAGACACCATCCATGCCATGGACCCCGAAATCGCCGAGGCTGTATCCAGGGAATACGACCGACAGCTGCATACGCTGGAACTCATCGCCTCGGAAAATATTGTGGGTCCGGCGGTTATGGCCGCCCAGGCCAGCGTGATGACCAACAAGTATGCCGAAGGTTACCCCGGCAAACGTTACTACGGCGGCTGTGAATACGTGGATATTGCGGAGAATTTGGCTATTGATAGGGCTAAGTCGCTGTTTGAGGCGGAATACGCCAATGTTCAGCCGCACTCCGGATCTCAGGCCAACATGGCCGTCTACTTTGCCCTCCTTGAACCGGGCGATACCATTATGGGCATGGATCTCGCCCACGGCGGACATCTGACCCACGGGGCTGCGGCCAGCTTTTCGGGTCGGTTCTTCAATTTTGTGCACTATGGGGTCAGGAAAGACAGCGGGACCCTGGACTATGACGAAATTGCCGAACTCGCCAAAAAGCATCGGCCGAAAATGATCGTGGCAGGCGCCAGTGCCTATCCGCGGATTATCGACTTTGAGGCTTTCGGCCGTATTGCGGAAACGGTTAATGCTTATTTCATGGTGGATATGGCCCACATTGCAGGTCTGATCGCCGGCGGCATTCATCCTTCGCCGGTGCCGCATGCGCAGGTCGTTACTTCAACCACCCACAAAACCCTGAGGGGACCCCGGGGCGGATTGATCCTGGGCAGAAGCGATCTTTCCCAGAAACTGAACAAGGAAATTTTCCCCGGCATCCAGGGTGGTCCCCTGATGCATGTCATTGCCGCCAAGGCCGTAGCCTTTAAGCTGGCGTTGCGGGATAGCTTCAGACGCTACCAGGCCCGTATCGCTGAAAATGCGAAAACACTTGCCGCGCATTTGATGAAAAATGACATTCAGCTTGTATCCGGCGGCACGGATAATCATATGATGCTTGTGGACTTAAGAAGCCTGGGCATTACCGGCAAAACCGCCGAAACCGTGCTAGAGAAAGCCGGGATCACGGTCAACAAAAATAATATTCCGTTCGATACCCAGAACCCTTTTGTCACCTCCGGTATCCGGATCGGAACCCCGGCCGTGACCACACGAGGTATGAAATCTGATGAGATGCATGTTATCGGCGATTTTATCGTTGATGTGCTCAAACATGCTGATGATGAAAGCCTGATCCAGCGGACAGGAAACCGCGTTCATGAATTCTGCGCCCAGTTTCCGCTTTTTCAGGAGCCCGAATAAGGCCTTGCCCGGATTCCGGAAATTTTGAGAGAGATATCTATGCAGCCCCAGCCCAGTCGGCCCACATGGGACCAATACTTCATGGAAATTGCGGCTCTGGTGGCCAAACGCTCAACCTGTTTACGACGGGCCGTGGGCGCAGTTATTGTCAAAAACAAACGGATTCTCGCAACCGGATACAACGGGGCGCCTTCCGGAATCAGGCACTGTGCCGAAGTCGGCTGTCTTCGTGAGACCCTGCAGGTCGCGTCGGGAGAGCGGCATGAGCTTTGCCGGGGCATTCACGCCGAACAAAACGCCATTATTCAGGCTGCCTATCATGGTGTCCCCATCCAGGGCGCAGACCTCTACTGCACCAACCTCCCCTGCTCAATATGCACCAAGATGCTGATCAATGCCGGCATTAAAAAAATATATTACCGCTCCGGCTATGCGGATGAATTGTCACGGGATCTGCTTGAAGAGGCAGGAATCGAGCTCATTCAACTAGCCGAGGAGTGAAACCCAAGCACATCAAGATGCGGTGCAGGGAGGGAAGGAATATGAAGTGCCCTTTTTGTCGCGAAAACAACAACAAAGTCATCGACTCCCGTTTGAGCCGGGACGGATCTGCGATTCGGCGGCGCCGGGAATGCATCTCCTGCAAACGCCGATTTACGACTTATGAGTATATTGAGGAAATCCCGCTGATGATTATCAAGAAGGATAAACGGCGGGAGCTTTTCAGTCGCGACAAGGTCCGGGCCGGAATAAAAAAGGCCTGCGAAAAACGTGAAATCAGTATGAATGATATTGAATCCTTCATTGAAGAGCTGGAGCGCGACCTGCGGGAATCGGAAGAAAAAGAGATTCCCTCGACCGTTATCGGTGAAAACGTGATGAAAAAACTCCATGAACTGGACAAGGTCGCCTATGTCCGGTTTGCTTCTGTCTACCGGGACTTCAAGGATGTCAATGACTTTGTTACGGAACTCAAAACCCTGCTGACCCAGCGATAACATGCCCATGGATGATCAATTCTATATGAAAATCGCCCTGGACCTTGCTGAGAAGGGGCGCGGCTACACATCACCGAATCCCATGGTCGGTGCTGTTGTCGTAGACGGCCAAACCATCGTGGGTAAGGGCTGGCATCAAAGGGCGGGGGGGCCGCATGCGGAGGTCAATGCACTGGATGCCGCCGGCGGCCGGGCCAAGGGGGCCACAATTTATGTGACACTGGAGCCTTGCAATCATTACGGGCGCACCCCGCCCTGTACGGAGCGCATCCTTTCAGCGGGCATTAGACGGGTGGTTATTGCCGCAGCCGACCCCAATCCGTCAGTTGCCGGCGGCGGCGCTCAATATCTGGCTGACAGGGGCCTGGACATACGAATGGGGGTTTGCGAGGAGGAAGCTAAGTGCCAGAACGAAGCGTTTTTTAAATTTGTGCGCACCGGCCGGCCCTTTGTGGTTTTAAAGTCAGCAGCCACCCTGGACGGTCGGATTGCCTCCCGGACAGGCGATTCCAAATGGGTCACCGGCCCGGCTTCCCGGCAGTTTGTCCATGAACTCCGCCATGCTTTAGATGCCATTATGGTTGGCGCGGGTACGGTAATTGCGGACAACCCGAGCCTGACCACCCGGCTTGAGGACAGACAGGGCGTGGACCCTCACCGGGTCATTCTGGACACCCGGCTTTCCATTCCGGAAGATGCGAAAGTGTTGCAGATTGAATCTCTGTCTGATACATTTATCATTTTCAATCAGGCACGGGACCCAAATAAGCCGGAACGGCTTACGGCCCGAGGGGTGAAGCTGATTCATGCTCCCCTGAAGGGGCAATGGCTTGATCTTGACACTGTTATGACGCTTCTGGCCGCCCAATCCATTACCAGCCTGCTGATTGAAGGCGGGGCCCGGGTCATGGGATCAGCGGTGCGGGATGGGATCGCCGATAAAATTTGTTTTTTCTATGCCCCCAAAATCCTGGGAGGCGACGACGGCATCCCGGTTTGCGGCGGTCCCGGGCCGGAACGTATGGCTGGCAGCGTGCCGATCACCGGCATCCGTGTGCGGCAATTTGACGAAGATGTCATGATTTCAGGCTACATCCATCATGCCCCGGGGGCATAAAACAATCCCGGGTCATTGGGGAAGGCATGGGCGCAGTTTATGTTTACCGGCATCATTGAAGGACTTGGCACAATAAGGGGCGTTAATCCAGCGAGCGCAGGCATGAGGCTTTCGATCAAAGCCGATTTTGCACTGGAAGGCAGCCGGATCGGCGACAGTATTGCGATCAACGGCGCCTGTTTGACCGCAGTCGCAATTTCAGGCTCACAGTTTGACGTGGATGTATCGCCTGAAACGCTTGAGCGGACTACATTAAAAACCATCACGCCGGGCAGCCGGGTCAATATTGAGCGGGCGCTGCGGCTCTCCGACCGGCTTGACGGCCACCTGGTTTCAGGCCATATTGACGGCACCGGGCGGATTGCCTACAAGAAATCCGCAGGAAATGCCCTGTGGATTGGAGTATCGCTTCCTCCGGAGCTCTCCCGCTACACCATTGCCAAGGGGTCAGTGGCAATCGAGGGAATCAGCCTTACCATCAACAATCTAACAGCGGACGGATTTGAAGTGGCGATTATTCCCCACACAGCAGCGGTCACAACCATCGGCGAAAAGAATCCGGGAGCGGCTGTCAACATTGAAACCGACATGATCGGCAAGTATATTGAAAAGTTTATCGCAAAGCCAAATGCAAACGCCAGTGCGGATAAACCGGCAAGCGGAGTGGACATGGCGTTTCTCCATAAGACCGGATTTATTTAGCTGACACAATTCAGGTTCAACCGGCTTGATCCCGGTCGGTCGCCAGCAGCATTGACGACCGCCCGGCGGATTGAGAAACCGGTTCATCCATAGAGGAGAGTTGAACAAATGGCACATCTTAGCGCTGAAGAAGCCATCAAGGAAATCAAGGATGGCAAAATGGTGATCCTGGTCGACGATGAAGACCGGGAAAATGAAGGGGACCTCACAATGGCCGCGGAAGCGGTGACTCCGGAAGCAATCAATTTTATGGCCAAGTACGGCCGAGGCCTCATCTGTCTGGCTATGAGTCCGGAACGGGTGGAAACCCTGGATCTGCCCATGATGGTCAACCACAACACTTCCCGGTTCCATACCGGCTTCACCGTATCCATCGAGGCCAGACACGGAGTGACCACGGGCATTTCCGCCGCTGACCGGGCGACCACCATTCAGACCGCGATTGCGGATCATGCCAAACCCGAGGATCTTGTGCGTCCCGGCCATGTCTTTCCCCTGAGAGCCCGCCGGGGCGGCGTTATTGTACGAG
>JAGYOT010000077.1 GCA_018399455.1 Desulfobacterales bacterium | reverse complement strand
AGCGCGCCAGAATGCGCTTCTTGATCCGCTCAGCCACGGCTACCTGAAAGGGGTGCGGAAGCAGATGATGCCTCATATATCCCAGGGCAATACCCGGGTCGATCAGTATCTTTCTGTCCCGAAGCCTTACAAAGCAGCACAGGCCGCGAACGCCAAGGGATTCTGAGCCCAGGATTTCGATTTCCAAAAGCTTTCCTTCCTTTCCCGCGCACAGGCTCAGGCTTCTGCCTGCACCCGGACAAAATGACTTAAACGATCAAGCAGGCTCGATTTCAATGTTTCCGGTATCAATACTTCTGTCAAGGATAAACAGAAAACACTCAGGCGAAGCGGGCGTTAAGGGCAGGGAGTATACGGGTCATAAAGAATTCGAACAGGGAATCCCGGTAGGCACGGATAAAGGCCGGGATTTCGGTTTCGGTTGTCTGCTCCGGGGTATCGCTTACCAGTTTGAAAAGAAAACAGGGGACTTGAAATTTTGCGGCCGCCTGGACCACCGCAGCCCCCTCCATGTCCGATAAGTCCGCTATGCGGGCCATCTCGCGGCGTTCTTCCTGCGCAACCACTGCCTTGTCCCGTGTTGCCAGCCTGGCTGTCCGAAATCCCTGCATCAGGTCCGGCTCATGACGAAACGGCAGTCCGGTTCGGAAATGCGGCCGATCGGGCTCCAGCGCTTCGGTCACATGACAGATGCTTCCCAGGGGAAAGTCCCCGTCGGCGGTAGCGCCGGCTGCGCCGATATTGACAAGGCAGGCCGGGGAGGCGCTCATGCACAGACAGGTGCAGGCCATTGCAGCATTTGTCTGTCCGAGGCCGGTAATCAGGAGGATGATGTTTCCGGCCTTGTAAGCAGAGAAAGGACCGACGCTTGTACGCCGGAGGTCAATGCCTTCCAGGAAAGGCTTTGCCTCCAGATGGGTGGCCATGATCAGACCGATCAAAGGATGTTCCGGCATTTCGCGGTCTGCTCCAGTTTATTGACAGCCGCAAGACCGGCGGCACCAAGGGACTGGGTATAAGAATTGACATAAAGCCTGATGTGTTCATCGATGACAGACTCCTCGAGTTCCTGGGCATGCTGTTTAATAAAGGCACGCGAGGCCCGGGGATGCTTCTGAGCATGTTCAAGCGAGGTCCGAATCAGGTCCTCCAGGAATTTTTTGTACTTCAGGGTTTCCGGGTCGCGGCGCACGGCAATGCATCCCAGCGGAATGGGCAGCCGGGTCTCCGCCTCCCACCATTGCCCGAGATCAATTATCCGCCTCAGACCATATCGGGGATAAATAAAGCGGCCTTCGTGAATAATCACACCCGCATCCCATCTGCCGGCTTCAAGGCCCGGCAATATCTTGTCAAAACCCGCGATTTCAATCTGTTTGATTTCCGGCTGCCAGAGTTTGAGCAGCAGGTGGGCCGTTGTATACCGGCCGGGGACAACGACTCTTGCATCAGCAAACCCTGGCAGCTTCTTTCCGGCGACAAGGAGCGGTCCGCAGGCATGACCCAAGGCGGCGCCGGCATCCAGCAGGTCATAGCGATCCTTTAAAAGAAGGTATGCGTAAAAGGAAAGCTTGGTGATCGGATAAGTCCCGGAGAATGCCAGGCCGTTCAGGGTCTCCACATCCTCTAAATGCGGCGAAAATTGAAATCCTCCGGGATCGACCAGGTTATTGAGCATGGCGTGAAAAATAAACGTGTCATTGGGACAGGGGGAAAATGCGATATCCAGATGCGGCATGGGCCTTAGCCTTCCTTTTATAACCGTCTCAGAATCCTGTATTCGGAATCCCGCTGAACCGGAACCCGGCCCGCGTTTCGGATCAGTTCAACAAACTGCTGCATATGCGTGCTTCGGTCAATACCGGTAGCCTTTACCACGACCTCCTCCATAAGGACACCGCCCATATCATCAGCCCCCATTGCCAGGGCGAGCTGGGCCAGTTTCAGGCCCTCGGTCAGCCAGCCGGCCTGGAGATGTTCGACGTTGTCCAGGAAAATACGGGAGATGGCGACAATTTTAAGATAATCCGTTCCGCTGGCAGGCGCGATATGAGCCATCCGGGTGCGGGCCGGGGAAAAGGACCAGGGGATAAATGCCCTTATAATGCCGGTCTCATCCTGGATTTCACGCACCACCCTTAAGTGTTCGATCCGTTCGGCAGGGGTCTCGCCCATGCCGTAGGTCATGGTGGCGGAGGATTTCAATCCCTGACGGCTAAGGGTTCGCATCACCTCACACCACTGATCCGTGTTTAATTTGCGGGGGCTTACCTGCTGACGAATCCGCGGGACCAGGAGATCCGAAGCGCCGGGAACCGAATTTAGCCCTGCCGTTCTCAGAGCGCAAACCACGGCATCCACGCTTTTTCCGCTTTTTCCGGCCATGTGCACCAGCTCCGCGGGAGAGAAGCAGTGCAGGTAAAGATCAGGAAACCGGCTTTTAACAGCCTCCAGCATTTCAATATAGGTCTCCAGGCGAAACTCCGGATGAAGTCCGCCCTGGAGCATCACCTGTGTGCCGCCGGCGTCGGCAAGCTCCCCGGCGCACCGGCAGATTTCATCAAGCGAAAGCCGGTAGGGTTTTACCTGGCCCGCCCGCGCGTGATAGGCACAAAACCGGCAGGCCGCTTCACACACATTGGTAAAGTTGATAATCCGGTCCAGAATAAAACCGGCGTGATCTTCCGGGATCACAGTCCGGCGCCTGAAATCGGCGGCCCTGCCGAGATCGGCCAGATCCCAGGAAAACAGCTGAAGCGCTTCTTCTTCACTGATGCGGGCGTTATCGTATATTTTTGCCTTCAACGAGTTTTGAGACATTCCGGCATACATGATCATCTCCTGTAATCCCTGTCGAATACTCCACCACGTCCAAATCCGCGTTCAAAAACCGCAGGCTTGGCACGGGCACCAGCAGGTCCTGCTTGGCTGCGGCATGGAAGTAATAACACAGGGCGTCTTTGAGCCTTTCGGAAAAATCAAACTGCAACAGCCTGTAATAGGATTTGATATCATAGTCAATATCCGGATATTTTTCCCGGGCGTGCCGGATCAGAACCTCGCTATGCGTCTCAAGCGAGTCTAGGGAATATCTGAAGGACTGGATCACTGCCCGGATTTTCTCCGCGTTCTGCCCAATGGCGGTCGTTCTGACGACAAAAACGGCAAAAACGACCGGATGTCCGGTTTTTCGCATCCACAAATCCCCGATATCGTAGATATAGGGAATCGGCTCGGAAGAGTTCACCATGGCATCGTTTCCGATGATCAGTGCGGCATCCAGGTCCTGCATGGAGGGCCTGGGCGAAATTCTGGAATAACGGGGACAAAGCCCGTAATGCCGTTCAAGCAGAATTTTAACAAGAACCGCCGATGTGCGCGAGGCTTTGGAAATCCCGACCCGCCTTCCATGAAGCTCCTCAATGGGCACGTGGCTGGCCAGGATCACCGAGCCGACATAGCCGATGGAGCTCAGGCAGAAATCCGGAAGCAGCACGGCATCCGTCTGCAGATCGGCATAGGCGGCCGATGAAACCGGGCTCAGCGAGAGGCGGCCGTTTTTCATCAGGCTGTTCAATGTCTCGGGATACCCGGGAATAACATTCACTTCCGCCAGCGGCGCCTCTTCCAGCATATGGTAGTAGAAGGGATAGCAGTTCAGGTAGTCGATGCAGCCGATATTCATTTGCCCTGCCCCTCCCCGGCGCTCTCATACAATGCCGTGGTACGGACCGGGATACGGCCTGCGTTTTCTATCAATTCCCGCAAACGGGCTTCCGATCCGTCATCCGGGGTCTCGGCCCCGGCTGCATGAACGACCTTTTCATTGCGGTAGGTGGCGCTTAAATCGTCAACCCCGAAATTCAGAAGCACCTGGGCGGTTTTCTCTCCCACATACATCCAAAGCGCCTTAAGATGAGGCACATTATGCAGAAAAATGCGGGCCGAACAGTACAGGCGGATATCATCGAAGCCGGTTGAGGCGTCCTTTACAGCGCCGATGCGGGTGTTGCGGCCATGAAAAGCAAGGGGGACAAAGGTTTTAAAGCCGCCCGTCACGTCCTGCAGTGCGCGGATGCGAACCAGATGATCCACAATATCCGCAATGGTCTCGCGGTGATTGTAGAGGATGGTGGCATTGGTCTTAAGGCCCAGCTGGTGCGCCGTCCGCATTACTTCCAGCCACCGGTCGCCTGGGATTTTTTTGGGCGCGATCACCTTTCGCACGTGCGGTGCAAATATCTCGGCGCCCCCTCCGGGAAGCGCATCCACTCCGGCGGCAATGAGCCGCTCAAACACCTCCTTCAAAGGCAGACCGCTCTGCCTGGCGAAATAGTCGTACTCCACGGCTGTAAAGGCCACGACCACGATATCCGGTTTAACGGCTTTGATGCGCCGAATCATCTGCTCATAGTAGTCCATGCCCAGATCCGGGTTTAACCCGCCGACAATATGGACTTCATCGATACCGTCGGCAGCCGCGGCCCGGACCCGGTACTCGATCTCGTCCAGGGAAAGGACATAGCCCTTTTCATCTCCCGGATCGCATGAAAAGGCGCACAAGGGGCAGCGCAGTTCACACATGTTCGTATAGTTCAGATTCATGTTCACCCCGTAAAAAACCCGGTTTCCGTGAAGGCGTCGGCAAATAAAGCCGGCCACGGCAGCCAGATCCAGGATATCATCTGTTGCCAGCATCTCGGCCAGCGCTGCAGGCTCAACCGGTTTCCGGGAGCATACGGTCTCTGCAATAGCGCGAATCCTGGGGTTTTTGATTTGATTGAGAAGCTGTTTTTCACTATTCATAAGGCATTAAAAATTCGCGATCCATGGCTTTGGGTTCATTGTTCATGGTTATGGTTTAAGACCCGGCTCTCCCAGTCCGCAAACAGGCTGTGGGGTTTTCCCAGCAGGCTCAGGATTTTGCCGGTGATAAAATCAATGGCATCATCGATGGTCCGGGCCTTTGTATAAAATGCCGGTATCGGCGGCGCAATCTCGGCTCCGGCCTGCATGATCCGGCGCATGTTTTCGATATGGATCAGGTTGAGGGGCGTCTCCCGGGGCACCAGGATCAGCCGCCGCCGCTCCTTTAAAGCAACATCTGCAGCCCGGGTGATAAGGCCCTGGGCGTATCCATGGGATACGGCGGAGAGCGTCTTCATGGAGCAGGGAATGATCACCAGGGCTGAGAAGGCCGTGCTGCCGCTGGCCTCCGGGGCGTCGATATCACGCTCACCGGCCTCCCGGAGAAACTCCGGCAGAAGCTCCGGCTCACGGATGCGCTGCCGACTTTCCAGTATGGCGCGGAGCGGGTTATCCCGGGCTCTGCCGGCTTCGATTTCATATCCGATGACTTTCCAGGCATTTTCAGACACCACTGCCGTCACAGGCGTGCGAAGAACGATGAGCTCCTCGATAAGCCGTATACCCAGGATCGAGCCGCTGGCCCCGGTTAAAGCAACGACAATTCGATCATCGGCCTGGCTGGCTGTCGTTGGATGCGCCATAAGCTCCCCCTGTCCTCTGCGATGATGGTTGGTGTTCTATAAAAATCCATCCGCCAGCGCCCCCAGAAACAAAATCGGCGCCACATACATATTAATCCTGAAAAAAACCTGCATGGCCGGTTCAAATGCCTTTTCCCGGGCCAGCATCTGCTGCCTGAAAAAAATCAGGGCAATAAGCGATACCGCGGCAAAATAGCAGACTCCCTTGCCGGTAACAATACCGGCCGCCACCATTGCGGTCAGACACAGAAGATAGCAGACGGCCGAAACCCGCAGTGCCGTCTTTTCTCCAAGTTTTGCCGGGAGAGAAAAAAGGGCGTGGGTTCTGTCAAAATCCGCGTCCTGGATGGCATAGGCGATATCCAGGCCCGCGATCCATGTAAAAATGATCCCGCCCAAAAGCAGGGGGAACAAGCTCCATTCCCCGGTTACCGCCAGATATCCGCCCACCGGGGCCGCCGCCTCCACGGCTCCCAGAAAAAAATGCGACGCGACGGAGAACCGTTTGAACCAGGAATACAAAAAAAGCATCAGGGCCACAGGAAAAGAGAGATAAAAACAAAGGGGATTCAAGCGCCAGGCTGAGAAAACCAGAATGATCAGACAGGCAAACCCCAGAGCCCAAACCGCGGCCGGCCGGACCTCGCCCCGCGGAATCAGGCGCTTTCTTGTGCGCGGGTTCCTGGCATCGATTTCCGCGTCAATAACGCGGTTAAACGCCATTCCGGCGGTCCGGGCCGCTGCAAGGGCAATGCTTATCCAGATCCAGGTCGTCGGATCTGCGCCGCCGGCAAAAAGTACGCCGATATAGGCAAACGGCAGGGCAAACAGGGTCTGTTTCGCCAGAATCAGCTCTGAAAACGTCTTAAAACCCATATTCCTTCCACCGCCTGTCAACCAGCTCCTTTATGGCCTGATCCATGGTGATTTCATCCGGCCAGTCCCGCCCCATGCCTTCCTGGCGTGTCTTGCGGGTAGCGTCGATCCCCATCTTTCCGCCAAAATCCGGATACGGCGCCGAGTGGTCGAGCGCATCCAGAGGCCCCTCCGAAAGAAGAATATCCCGGCGGGGGTCCACATTGTTTAACAGTTTCCACACCACGGTGCTTGAATCGCGAAGATCGATATCGCGGTCAAAAACCGCGATAAACTTGGTGGAGGCCATCTGCCCCAGACCCCAGAGCGCATTAATCACTTTTTTGGCCTGGCCGGAATAGGTTTTGTCTATGGAAACCAGGGCGCAGTTGTGAAAGACTCCCTCCATGGGCAGCTCGATATCAGCGATTTCCGGCAGCAGCATCCTGAGCATGGGCAAAAAAATCCGCTCCGTCGCCTTTCCCATATAGCAGTCTTCCATTGGAGGTTTTCCCACGACAGTGGCCGGGTAGACCGCATCGTTGCGGCAGGTGATGCAGGTGACATGGAATACGGGATATTGATCCGCAGGCGAGTAGAAACCCGTATGATCCCCGAACGGACCCTCAATCCGGGATTCATTCGGGTCCACGTAGCCCTCCAGGATAAAGTCGGACTCGGCGGGTACAAAGAGATCCAGGGTTCTGGCCTTGACCGTCGGGACGGACTGAGAGGATAGAAAACCGGCAAACAGCAGTTCATCGATTTCAGGCGGCAGCGGCGCGGTTGCCGCATAGGTTACCGCAGGAGACCCGCCCAGGGCTACGGCCACCGGCATCTGCTCATTTCGCTCCTTATAGGCCCTGAAATGCCGGGCCCCGTCCTTGTTGTACTGCCAGTGCATCCCGGTGGTGGCACGATCATATTTATGCATCCGGTACATGCCCAGATTCTGGATGCCGGTTTCAGGGTCCTTTGTTACAACAAGCGGCAGGGTAATGAAAGGGCCGCCGTCCTTTGGCCAGCAGGTCAGCACGGGAAGCATATCCAGAAGCGCGCCCCGTGTAAATATCTGCTGCTGGCAGGGAGCGGTTTTTACCTTTGAAGGAACATAGCCGGCCATTTCCTTTAAGGAAAAAAGCATCCGGATCTTCTCTCGGATGCTGCCGGGAGGC
>JAGYOT010000076.1 GCA_018399455.1 Desulfobacterales bacterium | reverse complement strand
CCTCACCGGCACCGACAATAATAATCTTCAATCCGCCAGCTCCTTTTCAAAGCTTTCGGCCGGCCATTTCAGGCGCAAATCCAGCCGGGTGAACCGGTGCTGGGTTCGATCGTTTTTAATGCCCAAGGCCAATGCTTTCTTTGTTCCCACCACAACCACGAGCTGCCTGCCACGGGTAACGGCCGTATAAATCAGGTTGCGCTGCAGAAGGATATAGTGCTGGGTCATCACCGGAACAATCACCACCGGGTATTCCGAACCCTGGGACTTGTGCACTGATACGGCATAGGCCAGCACCAGTTCATTAAGCTCTGTGAAGTCATAGGAAACACGGCGATTGTCAAAGTCAACGCACAACTCGCGGTCTTCCCGGTTCAAGCCGCAAACACGGCCAATGTCCCCGTTAAATATGCCTTTATCATAATTATTCCGGATCTGCATGACTTTATCGTCCATGCAGAACATGGCGTTTCCAAAACTGACCCCGTCTTTACCCGGATTTAAGCGCTGCTGAAGCTCATGGTTAAGGTTGGCCGTTCCCAGAATGCCCTTGTGCATGGGCGACAAAACCTGAATATCCGATACCGGATCAAAGCCGAAGCTCTTCGGAATGCGGGCTTCCACCATGGAAAGAATCAGGGATAGAACGGCTTCCGGATCCTCTTTTTCGATAAAATAAAAGTCGTTCGCCTCCCGGCGGGCATCATCAATTATGGGCATATAGCCCTTATTGATCCGATGGGCGTTCACAATGATGCGGCTCTGACGGGCCTGTCGGAAAATCTCGTTTAAGCGGACCACCGGCACTTTTTGCGACGCAATAACATCTTCAAGCACGTTGCCGGCCCCGACAGACGGCAGCTGGTTCACATCGCCCACCAGGATCAGGGTGGCTGCTTTTGGCACTGCCTTTAAAAGATGATACATCAACACCGTATCGATCATGGAGGCTTCATCAAGGATCAAAATCTCGCATTTCAGAGGATTGTGTTCATTCTTTTGGAATCCGCCGCTCCTGGGCTCAAAGGAAAGCATGCGATGGATGGTGCTGGCCGGAAAACCGGTGGCTTCGCTCATTTGCTTGGCCGCCCGACCGGTGGGAGCAGCCATAAGGATATTAACGGAAATCCGGCTGAAAATCTTCAGGACTGCACGAATAATCGTGGTTTTCCCTGTCCCCGGTCCGCCTGTAATCACCATGACCTTGTGGCGACCGGCGTCAGAAACCGCTTCCGCCTGTTTTTCGGCGAGGGTGAAGGCCAGCTGGCCCTGCACCCAGGCCAGGGCCCGGTCCGTATCGATTGCGCGAGAGGCCTTGGGTGTTTTCAGCAGCCGCTTTAACATGGCGGCGATTCCGGTCTCACAGGTATAATACCTGGAAAGATAAACGGCGGTATCCGCATCAGAAGCGGGAATGGATTCAATGACCACCATTTTCGCCCGGGCTGTATAGGCCAGGGCGTCCGCTACCGGGTAGGGGTCGACCTCAAGCATTTCCCCTGCCTTTTCCAGCAGCTGGTGATAGGGGTAATAGACATGGCCGTTTTCTGCCATCTGGTTTAAGACGTAGAGAATTCCTGCCCGAAGCCGCAGGTGCGAGTCTTTCTCAAATCCTAATTCCCGGGCAATCCGGTCGGCAGTCAGAAAACCAATGCCATAAATGTCGGCAGCCATTTGGTAAGGATTTCTTGAGACCACTTCAATGGCCCGGCTGCCATACTGCTTGAATATCTTGGCGGCATAGCCGGAACTGACATTGTGAGACTGGAGAAACATCATCACCGCCCGGATTTCTTTCTGCTCCTCCCAGGCGGCATTGATCATCCCTACCCGTTTTTTGCCGATTCCCTGAATCTCGGCGAGGCGTTCCGGCTCCTTTTCGATGATATCCAGAGTTTGCTTACCAAAACGGCTGACAATGCGTTTGGCCATTACCGGGCCGATGCCTTTGATCAGCCCGGAACCCAGATATTTACGGATACCGGTGACGGTGGCGGGAGCTGTTGTGCGATAGGTTTCAACTTCAAACTGCTCACCGAATCTGGGATGAACTTTCCACCGGCCGAAGATTTCCATCACCTCACCGGGAACCGGGTCAACAAGGCTGCCGACGACCGTCACCAGCTGGCTCCCACCGCGAACTCTCATTTGGGCCACGGTATAGCCGTTTTCCGGGTTGGTATACGTGATCCGCTCGATCTGGCCGGATAATCTGGCCGGCATTGATTTGTTTCCCATCATCGCACAAAACCCGGGGAAAGCCCCCCGTTTCAGCCAACCGGGTAAACTCCGAGTGGATTCCCGATCTGACCCGGATTATACCCCCGGCCAATTCAGCCGGCCAGTTTCTCCCTGGCCAGCTGATAGTACATGGAATCGGGATAATCAGAGACGAGCTGTTCATAAGCGTTCTGCTGTTTTTTGGAATCTCCCGTCTTTCCATATATTCTGGCCAGACCAAAAAGGGCCTGATCCTTCATTACAATAGCTTCGGCATCGATGATCCGTTTGAAATATCTGGCCGCCTGATCATAGGCCTGCATATTTTCATAAGTATAGGCCAATCCGTTTAAAATAACACCCTGAATATCCGGCGCATCCTCATACGCTTCCAGAGCGGCCTGATACATTTCAACGGCCTTGTCATAATCCCCGGTGCGGTAACACAAATCGGCATATTTCAGCCGTGCTGCTTTCCCGGCCGCAGTGGAACCATATTTGTCAATAATTTCCTTGAATGCAGGTTTAATTTTCGTATACTCGTCCTCTGCCCCCTGACTCCGTCCGAGGGCGTCGACCCTGGCAATGGCTTTTCCCAAAAGCACCTGGGCCTTTTCCTCGGCTCTTTTTTGAAAATAGAGAATCCCGGTTATGATAAGTGCCACCAGCACCACCGCACTGACAGCCATAATAATTGCCTTCTGGTTGGCACGAACAAACTCAAGGCATCGCTTGGCATATACCTCGATCCGGTCCGGCTGAGGCAGCAGATTCTCCCTTTTTGTTTCTTCTGACATGGATTTCTCCGTTCCCGTATATAAATATGCGTCATTCTATCGGATTTTTTAAAAACCGTTTTCAAAGCATTCTGCGGATTTGCTCCCATCCCGCTTCCGGAATATTAGCGCCCACAACCTGGCAGACGTGGGATCCACAGGCGGATGCCAACTCTCCGCTTTTTTCAAAAGAAAAGCCCTGAACCAGACCGAAAAGGAAACCCGCGGCCCAAAGATCGCCGGCACCGGTGGTATCAATGGCATTGGGGCAGAGCAGGGGATCAATTTTTGTATGAGTCCCCTTGCAGGAGACAACACTACCGCGATGGCCGATTTTCAAAACCGCTATCTCCACCTCTTCGGACAACGCTTCCAGCGCCTTGGCCTCGTCCTTGTCCCCGGTATAAGCCAGAGCTTCGTCCTCATTGGCAATCAAAATATCGATATAGTCGGCAATAATCCTGTTGAGCAGGTCTTTGGATTCCTCGACCACATTAAAACTTGCGAGGTCAAGGCTTACCATGGCCCCGGCGGACTTGGCAGCTTCAAGGGTTGCCATCATCAATTCCCGGTTAAACAACAGATAGCCTTCCACATGAACAATGGCCGCATGGTCAAAACAGGCAGGGGTCAGCTCATCCTGATGCAGTTCGGAGGCCGCACCGAGGTAGGTGAACATGGAACGCTGAGCATCCGGTGTAATAATGGAAAGCACACGCCCGGTGGGCAAATCCGAGGTAAACAAGACCGGCTCCACATTGTTTTTTTTCAATTCATCGCGAAACATCACACCCAGCTGGTCCTGGCCCAGTTTTCCCACAAATCTTGCCTGACCGCCCAGCATGCCGACTCCGATGGCGGTATTGCAGGCGGAACCGCCCGGCACGACGGAAGGAGGATTTTTTATCTGAACTACCAGTTCCTCTATATAGTCGCTTTCTACCAGATTCATGCCGCCCTTTGCGACCCCCAGCTTCTCCATGAACGCATCTTCCTCCCGGGCCAGCATATCCACCAGCGCAGACCCAACGCCCACGATCACCTTTTTGTCTTCATCGAATGTTAATCCGTTCATAGATCTCCTTATGCTCACGCTAAACGGCCAGACCGCCTAATGAGGCTACCAGACCAGTTTTTTGTGAATCCAACCCGTATCTCCGTCTGCATGCCGGATCTGCACCCAGCTGCCTTTTCGTTTGACCTCCTTAAACGGAACCCCTTTTTCCGCCTGAAACACCAAGTCGTATTCCGTTCCCGGTCCGGATCGGATATTACACAAACCGGTTTCAGTTACCACCGTATCGATGTTTCCCAGCAGGTTTTTATGGATCCAGGCCTTGGTACCCTCATAATCCCTGAAATAGCACCAGTTTCCGGATTGGTCCCGCTCCAGGATTTCCAGCGGCGTGTATTTTTCAGCCTGCCACAGAACCTCATAGTTCTGGCCGGGACCGGATCGAATATTGGCCACAGATACGCTGACAGCCATCCGCTCGCCCGCAATAGCCATGGTCGAAACCAAACAAACAAAAAGAGCAATAAGTACGGAAAGCATTCTTTTGTCGGATCGAAACAAATACATGGATTTCTCCTGATGCCTTTTCGCTTATGCCGCCATTAACTGGCTTACCGCTCCTTCCAGGCCGTCAATGGAGAGTTCAAACATCGGAAAAAGCTGGTTGATCATCATGATGGTGCGCGTGTACGGCCACATCCGCTCCGGTACCGGGTTCAGCCACACATTGTGCGGAAACGTATCCACCAGAAACCGCAGCCTCTCTATGCTCGGCAGGCCGCTTCGCTCCGGTACATAAATGGAGCCGTCTCTTGCCATCAGCTCGTAGGGCGCCATGCTGGCATCGCCTACCATAACCAGGCGGGTTTCCGGATCTTTTCTGGCAAATTCGTCCACCTTGACCGGCTTTTTGAACCGGCTGGCATCCTCCCACACCCGATCATAAACCGTATTGTGAAAAAAATAAATTTTCAAATCCTTAAAATGACTCTTGGCATGGTTAAAAAGGGTCTGCACCACGGGAACATAAGGATCCATCGACCAGCCGCCGTTGTCGATCATCAAAATCACCTTCAGCCGATCCTTTAAGCTCCGGTCAAAAACAATTTCGATCTCTCCGGCATTTTTCATGGTCTGGTAGATACTCTCCTCGACATTGACCTGGTCCTTGGGACCAGCGGGCACCAGGTTGCGCAGCCGCTTTAACGCCTCGCCCATGGAAGCTTGGGTCAAGGGGCCTGACCTGGAATAATCCTTGTAACGCCTTTCATTGGCAACTTTTACCGCGGATTTATTACGGGACTCACCGCCTACCCGCATCCCCTCGGGATGATAACCGGAATGTCCAACCGGCGATGTCCCGCCGGTGCCGATCCACCGACTGCCCCCGTCATGACGTTCAGTCTGCTCCTTGAGACGCTCTTTAAAATACTCGAGCAGCTCTTCCGGCGAATATTTCTCAAGGCTTTTCTCATCTATGCCGAAGGCGTCGGCAATAGCCTTCGGGTTTTTCAACCATTCATCCAGCAGCGCCTTTGCCATTTTATCCAGTTCAAAGCCCTCCAGATCCGGAAGCTCCGCACCCTCAAAATAATGGGCAAACAGCTGGTCAAAAAGATCAAAATGCCGCTCACTTTTAACCAGGATCGCCCGGGAGGCCGTATAAAAATCCGAAAGGGAGCTGACCAGCCCCAGGCGCAACGCCTTGCAAAGGGTCAGAAACGCGGTGGGCGTTGCAGGAATTCCGGCCTCCCGCAGCTTATAAAAAAACTCAATAAACATCGCTCTTCCTAAAATCTAAACTAAAACCGGCTGCGGCGGCTGATAACACTGCCGGCGGTGACATAATCCTGACTTTTTTTAAACAAAACACCCAGGTAAGGCACATCTCCCTTGACCAGTTGTTTGGGTTTGAAATCCGGATCCATCTCAAGGGCCCGGATCCAGTTGAGCAACTCCCGGGTGGCCGGCTTTTTCTCCACCGCATCAATCTCCCGAAGCCGGTAGAAAGTATTGATCGCATTGTCCATGATATCGTTGTCCAGGACCGGGAAATGCACACCCACGATTCTGCGCATCATCTTGGGATCCGGGAAGGCGATGTGATGAAAGTTACATCGCCCCAGAAAAGGATCGGACAGGTCCTTTTTCGCATTGGAGGTGATAACGATGACGGGGCGGTTTTTTGCCCGGATGACTTTGTCGATCTCAATGATGTCAAACTCCATCTGATCCAGGACATCCAGCATGTCATCCTGAAAATCCGTATCCGCCTTGTCAATTTCATCGATCAGAAGAACCGTCCGTGTATCCGCAGAAAACGCCTGGCCGATTTTGCCCATTTTAATGTAGTCTTCGATCTGACTGACATCGCGGGTGGAGTCCCCAAAGCGGCTGTCGTTTAACCGGGTCAGGGTATCATACTGATAGAGGGCCTCGACCAGCTTCATGTTGGACTTGACATTTAAAACGATCAGCGGCATTCGCAAAGACTCGGCAATTGCATGGGCCAGCATGGTCTTTCCCGTGCCGGGCTCGCCCTTCAGCAAAAGCGGCATTTCAAGCGACATGGAAATATTGACGATCTTGGCCAGCTCATCATCAAGCACATACTTGCTGGCACCGGTAAATTCGTTAACCTGTTCTTTTTTACTCATAGCTCTCCCTGTCATTATCTTCAGGCTTTTTATTGATTTGAAGACCTTTGTCTATCCCAATTATTCCGTATTTCCAAAGAAAGATCCCGGGTCAGCTCCAGCACCCGCCTGGCGTCCGGGAACGAAAGCGAGCCGGTCCCGCAGCTTGGCGTTATCATCGATTTTTCAAAAATTTTGGTGCGCGACAGACCCAGGGCCTCGACCTGAGAAAACTCGCCTTCCCATAACCTGCTTAAGGAAGCAACGGTTTCCTTTGCAATGGCGTCTCGATCGCTGGTTGGTACAATTCCCCAGGCCAGGATGCCGCCATCGTTTACAAACTGTTTGAGATGCTCGGCATATAAAATAAATTTATCGAAAAACAAGTAAGCATCAAAGCTTACGATATCCGCCGAAGAATCCAGGACGACCGACCATTCCGAGTTGGCACAGACGTGAATCCCGGCAATACCGCCTTCCTCATGGATGGCCGCAATGACCTCATCCAGACAATGATCTACGTCTTCGCGGGATACACTGATAAAGGCCGATGACCCAAACCCGGCAAGGCCGGGCTCATCCAGAAAAACAATCACCGGCACCCCGTATTTTTTCAATCGCCTGACCTGCCAGCGCGCTTTCATGGCAATCAGCTTAACAGCGATATCCCGCACCTGCTCATTGTAAAAGATGGCACGTCCTTGTTCATCCACGACTCCGGTGGCAAAGGTAAACGGTCCGGTAACCTGGCCTTTGACCGCTGAAGGTTTGCTCTGACGCTTATCCAGGTAGCGAAGGAACTCGAAAAACCCCGGAGCGGTCTCGTCTGTCAAGGCAAACCGGCTCCCGACAATATCCTTCTCCCCTTCGCTCACCGCCATGTAGTCCTCAAAAAAAGCAAGCATC
>JAGYOT010000075.1 GCA_018399455.1 Desulfobacterales bacterium | reverse complement strand
GGATGCAGCGCAACGCAGATATTGGACTTTTTGCGAAGCCATCAATACTTCTTTTTTCCTCAAGGAGACCTTAGTCCCTTATTCCATCCGGGCTCTTAAAACGCAGTTATGCATTTATGCATGACCGTCCCTATTATTTCCCATTATTTTATGACCGTCCCCATTATTTATTTTAACAGACTCATCAAGTTTCAGTTATTCGGATTCTGCCGTGGGCAGCCGGACAGTATAAACCATGCCCCGTTGTTTTTTGGTTTTTATCCGGATTTCGCCTCCATGCTGTTTGATAATCGTGTGGCTGATTAAAATCTCCAGGTTTGTTCTTTTGCCCGGCGGCGCAATTGTGAAAACAGGGTCGGATTCATCAGCGGGAATCGATTCAGGTATGGCGCAGCCGGTATCCGACAACTCCAAAACCGCCCATTTGTTTTTTTGCTCCAGTGTCAGGCTCAGCCTGTCGCCTTCCTGCAGGGCCCGGCACCTGTTGAGCAAAAGATTGACAACCGCCTGGCGCAGCCTGCCCGCGCTGCCGCTGATGCGGATCGGATGGGCACACAAATGCGTCTTGACGTCAATGCCGGGAGTCTTTCGCGGATCAAATACGGTGGTTACGGCCTCTTTAACGACGTTTACGAGGTCCGCCGCGGAGTCGCGCCAATGGCTCGGGGGAGCGGTAAATTTCAACAGATTGTCGATGACAAGAGATGCCTGCTTGATGCCCTCACGGATTTGCTGCATGTATTTGATGCGCAGCTCGGGGCTGGTATCGCCCGTCATCAGAAATTGCACGGCAGAATAGCTGACAGCAAGGGGATTTTGAATTTCATGGGCGAGGTTCCTGGCCATTCGAGAAAGCGCCGCTTTTTGGCCGGGCTCCTGTAAGACCATTTCCGTATCCGCACGAATTTTAGGCTTGTGGCCGATGGCAACCATGCCGGTCGTCATTTTCTGGGGCCCGGTTATGGCCGAGCAGATCCAGTAAGCCGGTATATGTCGGCCGTCGTTGGCTGCCAGGGCCCAATATGCTTGCAATGGCTGCTCCAATTGCCTGAGCCTTGAGAGAACGGACTCAACCACGGCCTGATCTTCTTTGACGGTCAACTCGTGAAGGCGAAACGTTCTCGCCTGGGCTTCGGTGTAGCCGGTAGCCTGTTCCGCCGCCGGGTTCCATTCAAGGATTTCGCCCTTGATGCCGGTGGATAAGACAATATCTGCCGTGGATTTAAACATCTCCTTGATCCGGCAGCCCTCACAGGATTCGCTGCAAGTGCAAGCACGCTGCTGTTCCTTCATCATTTATCACTCCGCTGAATATAGGCTTTCCCGCTCAATTCGTCCAATCCTGTGCCGTAACCCCTGTGCCGTAACCCCTGTGCCGGACCCGCAAAAGGTCAGTTGACAGCTCAGCAATACCGGCGCCATATCTATGGAGTCGGTCTCATCGCCTGCTATTGGTTTTCGGCTTTTTCGGCTGCTTTTTGGTCCTGGTCGCCATAGTAATAGTAATAGTACTGGTAATAGTAGTACTTGTGCCTGTTCATCTCGACGGCGTTGAGGATCGCACCAAAAATATTGACGCCCAGAGGCTTGAGGATCTCTATGGCATTTTTTGCCTGCTGCCGCATGGTGAATCCACCGCGAAAAACCAGCACCACGCCGTCTGCCAGTTTGGCAAGCAATGCCGGATCGGTGACGGCCGTTACCGGGGGCGTGTCGATAACAATTTGGTCGTAGTGCCTGCTGATTTGTTCCATCAATCTCTTCATCCGCCGGCCGCCCAAAAGTTCAGACGGGTTGGGCGGAATGTCGCCCGCGAGGAGAAGATCAAGGTTGGGGACAAAGCTTTTTTGGAAAGCCGCTTCGGAGTTAACGTCTCCGGCCAGAAGGTTGGAAAGGCCGGGATGACGGCTGAGCTGAAAGTACTTGTGAAGCATGGGTTTTCTCAGGTCGCAGTCGATAAGCAGGGTGCGCGAGCCATACTGGGCCATGCTGACGGCCAGGTTGACGCAGGTTACTGTCTTGCCTTCGGCAGTTGCAGGGCTGGTGACCGCAATCGTTTTCGGCTCGTTTTCGGCCCCTGAAAGGATGATGCCGGTGCGCAGGCTGCGGTAGGCTTCACCGGCGGGAGACCTGGGGGCATGATGGGCCACCACCTTAGCGGATTCCCCGCCCGAGCTTTTGGTTGCTGCAAACCTGGGTATCGGCGCCAGATAGGCCAATCCAAGCTTTTTGATATCATCCGGGGTTTTGACCGTACTGTCCAGGTACTCCAGGAAAAATGCCATACCAACCCCCAGCATCAGCGCTACCGCAAGTCCCAGCATCATGTTTCGCTTCGGGTTCGGCTGAACGGGCGATTTGCTGACCTGCGCGTCTTCAACCAGCCTGATGTTGCCGCTTTCAATGTCCTTGCCCAGGGATGCTTCTTTGTATCGCCTGAGCAGGGTTTCATACATGTTGCGGGCACCCTCCGCCTGGCGCTTGAGAACCCCGTATTCCACAGCCTCTCGGTTCATGGACTGTGCGTTCTGTTTGATCGTTTCCAGGGAAGTTTCCAGAGATTTCTCACGGGCCAGCGCCACCTCGTATTCGTTCTTAAGAGAATTGACCACTTTTTTGGTTTCAGTCCGCTTTTTTTGCTCCAGTTCGTTGAGCTGGGATTCGATGGCCACCACCTTGGGATGATTGGCGCCGTATGTGTTTGACAGTTCGGCCAACGCAGAATGCAGAGTCACAATTTTCTGGTTGATGCCCGAGACGATGCTGCTCTGCAGAAGCTCGGTAATGCAGTCCAGGCTATTGCCGCCTTCAAGCAGGGCCCTGGCCTGTTCATACCTGGCCTCGCATTCCACCCGCCGTGCTTTGGCCTGCCCGAGCTGCCGGTTCAGCTCCGAGAGTGACTGGGCGGTAAGCTTTTCGCTTTCTTCCGAAAAGGTGGTCACGATGCCGTGCCGTTCCTTGAAGGCCTGCAATTCTCTTTCTGCGGCTTCCACGTTTTCTTCCGCCTCGATTAAGCGTTTTTCAAGCCACTTGGCCGCAGCCTGGGCCGCCTCGATCCGGTTTTCCAGGTTGAATTCGATGTAGCTCTCCGCCGTGCTGTTGGCCCCCCGGCAGGCGAGCGACGGGTCCTTTGCCATGAAGCTGATCTCGACGAGCCGGGAGTCCCGGACCGGTTCCACTGTAATGCGGCCAAGCAGGGCGCCGATCAGGCTGTTGTATCGGGATTGGGCTTCTTCCTCCGGGGTGAGGGGGAGCTGATCCGCCTGTGCCCCGTCGCCGCCCGTGTCGATAAGATCGGCGGCCGCTTTTTTCCAGCCTGCAATCGTGGATTTGACTTTCCGCTTGAGTTCGGCTGTCACGCCCGTCTCCGGGGGCGGGAAAAACTCCCTGCTGTTCATGAGATCAAGATCTTCAATAACATGCCGTGCCACCGGCCGGCTCTTGATGATTTTGTACTGGCTGTTGTAGTATTCACGGCTTGAGATATCAGCAGAGAGCATCTCCTCGACGGAGTATATTTTGGGCGTCCTGGGCTCGATGATCAGGGTCGCCGTGCTTTGGTAGAGCGGGGTCTCCGTCATTGTGTATAGCAGCACCGTCGCCGGAATCACCAGCAGGCACACCAGAATGACCCAGCGGTGGCGAAGCAGTATATCGATATAATCCCGAAGATGGACTTCGGGTTCTTCATCCGGGTGGTTCTGTGTTTCACTTGTCATAACGCATTCTTTTCCGATGTTGGGTCTTGTTTTAAGTTGTTAAAAATAGCTCTCCGGGACCATGATGAGGTCATTGGGCTGCAAAACGGCGCTGGGGTCCTGCCGGCCGCCGTTGGTCAGTTCATTGACATCAACCTGGATGACGATTTTCTTGTTTGCTTCAATCCGGGAGATGCGCACGCGGTTCGGCGCCGCAATGTCGGTAAACCCGCCGGCCATGCTGATGGCTTCAACCACCGTGGTATGGCTGGCCAGCTGGTATCCGCCGGGCCGCTTGACCTGGCCGATGATGAAAAACTTTTCCGCCTTGGGCACGTAAACCGTATCCCCGCTTCTTATGTCCAGGTTGATTCCGGTATTGTCCGCACTAAGCAGGCTTTCGAGGTTGAACTGGATGGCCAGGGTCCGTTCCCTGCCGGCCTGCTTTTGATCGCGTATCAGGAGCAGGTTCTGTCCGGCCGCTCCTTCATTGATGCCGCCCGCCCTTGACAGCAGGCTGAGAAGCGTCTCGTGTTTTTTCAGGCTGTAGCTGCCGGGCCGGGCTACGGCGCCCAGCACGATGGCCTCCTTGCTGTTGTATTCCCTGATTTGTATGCTGACATGGGGTTGAACCAGGTATTGCTTTTCCACAAGTATCCGGCTTATCATGGACTCCACCTGGGACGTGGTTTTTTCTTCAACCCTCAGGGTGCCGATCAGGGGGAGGTTGATCGTGCCCTGCGGTGTAATTCTTAGGGCATCCACGCTTAACTCCTTGTCCTCGTAAACCGTCACGCTAAGCACATCGCTTGGGCCGAGCCGGTAAGAGCAGGAAATGTTTTTGTCCCCCAGCTGCCTCGCGTACGCCTCGGCGCTGATGCGTTCAGCCTGTTTAACCGTGCGTTTCAGGGCGGGATCAACCTTTTCGGCAGCCCCGGAGTCCGGCAATTCACTGATCAGCCCGGGGGCTTGATCCTGAAGGCCTGCGTATTCGGTTCGGCCCTGTCCTTCTATGGGTATCGTCTCCTGTGCTGCAGCACATCCCGTGATAAGCAGGACTGCGACAGCCATGGCGATGTTTCGGGCCAGGTTTTTGTTTTTTACTGCGGCCATGATATTTCCTTGTTTACAGCTTGAATGCAGCGGAGACGCCGAACCGGTTGTTCGTGTAGCTTTGTCCGGCCGCCGAGCTGTCTTCTTCTTCAAAAATATAGTACAAATTAAAGATGCACCACTCTTTTGCCGTGTATTGCAGCCTGGCGGAAAAATAATAGGTGTCGTCTTCCCGGCCGCCTTCATAGTCGTCATATTCATAGCAGACATCGCCAAACAGTTTGAGACGTCTGCCGATCCCCTGCGCCAGGCCGAGTTCAACGGCCGTGCTGTCATAGGTTGTGCTCATGATATCGGCCGAGTCCATGGCCTCCCGTGCAAGGCCCAGTTTCAACCGGGTCCGCCGGCTGACTTGATAGTGCAGCATAGTTTCTGCGATCCAGGTGCCGGTGTCATTGTAGTGCAGGGGGTTCCCGTCCGGTCCGGTCCGAAAGCTGACGTCATTGGCAAAGTCCCTGTAGCCCAATCCCAGCTTCAGGTCGCCGCTGATTTTAGCCGTCGGATCCATATGCAGGCCGAGGAAGAACTTATGGTAGTCAAAATCCTGGGCTGTGACGGAATCCGCAGCATACGAGTTATCCGATGCGTCCTGCTGTTCGGTGTATTCCCGGGTCTCCCAGCGGTATTCGATCAGTGCGGCGGTTTTGGGCAGCAGCTGGTAAAACAGGGTCAGGCCGGGTTCATGGCTTGTGTAGTTCTGCCAATAGTCCATAAACGCATCATAGTCCAGGATGTAGCTTCTGTAGGTAAGCTCCAGGCGCAGCCGGTTGGGAAAATCATAGCCTATGGCTGCAGCCCCCGCGTTGGTCCATCGCTCGACCTGCGGTATGCCTCGCCGGTATTCGTTGAGAGAGCCGTAAGGGTCTTCCGTATCCACGAAATAGTCCCGGACTCTGAAATAGTATCCCATGGGCGATTTGTACTGCAGTTCAGCGCCGATGGAGTGCTTCTCATAGTCAACCCCGTCGTAGGCCGGGTAACGGACGATATCCGTCGCATAGCCCACCCGGACGTAATTGTCGCGGTTTTTCCGCCAGTCAAGCTCCAGGGACGGGGTCAGGGTATTGATGCAGTCGTCTTCTTCGTCCGATTCGTCCAGGAAAATATTGTCGTTCCATTCGAACTCATAGGCGATGCCGGGCTGTATCCGAAAGTTGCCGACACGGATGTTGCCCTGGCCGTAAGCGGCAGCCCGGACTGAGAACGCCACTACAAGAACGAGCAGCAAGCTGATGTGTTTTGGAATTTTGTTCATTGCCGGTTCCTTCCGCAGGAGATTTATTCCCTGCACTTTTACTCGCTGGGGCTGGCCGCCCTTTGTTTTCGGTATGTTTCCGTTCCCTTCTCCTCTATGCCTTCCTCCCGGTAGGGCTCCTCTTCGCTGATCGCCTGTTCCGCTTTCCGCTCCCGGCGAGGCTTTTCTATGGCTTTGTTAATCCCGGAGAATGCCGCCCGTTGAAGCAGTGCCAGCTCCCTGCCGGTCTCCGGACCGCATTTGTTGACACCCTCGCGGAGTCCGGCAATAACCGCCTCCTCCAGTTCGGTCGCATTAACGGCCTCGGGATTTGCCTTTGTGAACTGCTCGGCTCCCCTTACCGCCCCTTCACAGGTTTCCCGCACCAGCCGGCTGAGCCCTTCCTCTCCCATGAGCAGTTTGGCTGAGGCGCGAAGCGCGGCGCAGGCCGCCCCCCTGGAGGCGCTTTCATTCAGCCTGTAGAGCGTCTCCTGCCCGGTATCGGCATCCAGGCCTTCGCTAAGGATAGCCGTTAAGAGGTCAGCGGCTTCGGTTTTTGCGTATTCGAATAAATCCCTGTCCTCACCTGCCGTGAGTAACAGCGCGGTTTCAAAAATATCGCAAACCAGTTTTTCAGACCCTTCCGGATTCATAAGCAATTCTTGTGCCAGTAGTTTTCCCTTTAAGGTGTAATCCGGATTGAGCAAATCCGATTCATTATGCTCCGCCCGGACAGTGGGCGCATTAAACCCCGTTGCTGCAAGGACGATGGCGGCCGCAATGGCGGCTGCCATCACTCTGGATCGATTCTTACGCATTGCCTGTCTCATCCTGTTTCTCCTCTGCCTTTTGTTTTTTAAGCCAATTGTTGACTTTTTTATGGATCCGCGGCATGGCCGCAGGAACTATCCGGTGTATCCGTCCAGGATCCGGATAATGCTGCCAGGCCGCCCGGGCCGCTTGCCGCCAGTATTTAGGATTCAGTCTGACCGCCTCCCGCAGCATCGCAAATCCTGCCTGAACCGCCTGGCTGCGGCAGACGGGCGGCACTCGGGGAAACCGCCCCATGGCTTCGGCATCTCCGGGAGGCGCAAAATCGCCTGACCCTGCCGGGCAGGGGGCCATCTTGCGGGAGCGCCACAGCCAGTATGCACCGACTTTGCAGCAAAGTCCGGGCTTGGCCGGCTGCAGCGAGAGGGCTGTCATCATCGCGTGATCCGCTTTCTGAAGGCGCTTTTGATAAGTCCAACGCTCTATCCAGGTGGTCAAGACGCCCAGGCGGTACCAGTATCCGGCGTGCACGGGGTTGGCGAGCACGGCCTTGCACCGGTTTTGCCAGGCATCCCTTATTGAATTCGTTTTTTCATTGTTCGTTAACACGCTGTTTCTTCTGATGAAGTTTTTCTCCAGGCGGGCCGCCAGCCGGTCATAATAGGCGCCGTTGGCCGGCTCCAGCCTGATGGCCCGTTCAATCTCGTCAGCCGGAGGCATCGGATCCCGCCTGAAAGTTGAATTCACCCGGGTTGCACAGTTGAGCTCCGCCAAAAAATAAGT
>JAGYOT010000074.1 GCA_018399455.1 Desulfobacterales bacterium | reverse complement strand
TATAAGCTCCACATCTGGCATAACGGCCATTGGCAATCCCGTCGGATGACCATCGGTCCGATCGGGGAGAAGAGTCGCAGCAAAAGTACATGTTATTACGTGATCTTTGATGCTCATCTGGTGGTTAAGGTACCGCCGAAACCGCTTCTTGATTTCAGGCAATACATCAAAAACATTGATGCGGAAAAGCATATAGCTGACCTTATTGCCCCGAGGCCCTGCCTGATTCCCCGCATTTCAAGTATCTTACGCTTGGTGTATAAATTTGCCAATGAATCGGAGTCAACTCCTGAACAACTCGAACGCAACTATCTGTCGCTGCTTGAGAGCCGCCCTGATCTAAAACAGTTTCTGACGATCCAGGGCTCCCATGTTTATTTTATGGAAATGGCAAAGGACTATTTTCTGGGCCCGATCGTCGAGGCGATGCATGACAAACAGGCGCCGTTTTATGATGAAATTCTGGAGCATCCGGATATATTCTGGAATCCCCATGAATTTTACGGCCGCTACGGCACCGATGCCGATCCGATTCGCCAGCAGCTTATCTCATTGCATGAAGAGTTTCAGAAACATTTAAATGATATTCACCCCCCCCACCCCATGGATGGTGAGGTACTTCAGGAAATGGGTCATACCTGGCTGCTGAAAACATTGGCCGGGATTTCTTCAAAAAACGTCATCGATAAAAACCTGCCGGCCTCTCTGCAAAAACAGGTTTTGCAGGTAATCGAAAACCTGACTGCTGAAAACAGTGAGGTCATCCAATCTTATCGGAAAGTCATTCATAACTATGTCGGCCGGCTGAGTCAGATCCGGAATCTGCCCCGCATAACCAGCATTATTACCAATCTTTTTGATCTTCTGGCCTGGCTGGGCGAAAAAGGAGTGGCGATTCGGGACCTGAAACCGGACAATCTCATGGTTGTGGGAGACCCTGAGAGATTCCCCTTTTTCCTCAATTCTCCGTCAGACTATACCATCGGCCTGATCGATCTTGAAACCGCCGTGGATTTCCAGCCCCCGGTCTACCGACCCATGGCACAGCCCCTGCTTGGCGGGACCCTCTATTATGGCACGCCTGCCCACTTTTTCCCGAATCGAATTCTGGGCAAACATTTCAACGATATTCGTCGGGTTTTCTATCTTCAGGACTGGTTTGCGGTAATCGCAATCATTTATCAACTGATTACCGGAGAATATCTGTTCAAGTTTTCCGCCCGACAGTTGAATCAGGTGCTGAATGAACCCAGGGTGGAAGGAGAAGAAAAGTCCAGACTGGTGCGACTGTTAAAGCATGCAAAAGCCGGGTTTTGGAACACGGCAGCGGCGGAAATGGACAGCCGCTGCAAAAAATACGCAAACCAGCTCAAAAATGTGGAGATTTCTCTGCCTGGTGATTTTCATCAGTGGCTGATATATGAACTGGAGTCCACTGTTAAACAAATCCGCCGCTTAACAGTGGATTGTGTCAAGGCTCAGCCGGGGACACCGTCCGATCATGACCAGCAGCAGCTTCTTAAACTGCCCGTCGAGGAGATTCAAAAACTGATTGAGCGGCATAAAACGTCTGGCGCCGCCGGTCAGGAATCTTCCAAAAAAAGAAAACAAACGATTCAATGCTATAAACGCATTATTGCTTATCGCAGCGCTGAGATCCAGGCCAAACAGTATCTGGCAACATTGACCAATTCGGGGTTAAACCTTCATGCGCTTAAAATTATTCATATGATGTTTATCGTCGTTCAATACGGCATGCGGCCGAAATAGCCCGGCGCAGTCCTCGCGGGCTTTTCGCTTCTTCCGAAAAGGCGCATACCGGGGTTTTAATTGTCCAATGAAAGAATAAAACCATGCTGATTGTTTTGAAAGGCATGACTCTGATTGACGGTACGGGTCAGGTCATAGAAAATGCAGTGCTTGTTTTTGATGGAGAGAAAATTATCGAGGCCGGGCACGCCGATGAGGTCCATGTACCAACGGAGTCCATCTTTTACAATCTGACAGACAAATTCGTTATTCCCGGCTTGATCGACACCCATATCCACCTTGACATGCACGGTATGGCTGACACCTATCATGAAAGCCTGGTTGAAGACAAATTACGGACCATTCGGGCCGCGCTTGAGATGGGCAATACCATACGCGCCGGCGTGACCACGGTCCGGAACGCAGGTTCGGCCAATTACATTGATATCGCTGTCAAACGGGCAGTTGATGAAGAACTGGTCGTGGGGCCCAGAATCCT
The DNA here is from genome assembly GCA_018399455.1 of Desulfobacterales bacterium. GTDB lineage: Bacteria > Desulfobacterota > Desulfobacteria > Desulfobacterales > Desulfosalsimonadaceae > M55B175. The sequence continues at coordinate 5,393 of JAGYOT010000074.1, read as the reverse complement.
TTCCTCCGGCAAGATTATCTGCATGCATTCGGCAGGGAGTGGGTATTTCCCGGGCCTCTACTATGAGGCCGACGGAGTGGACGAAAACCGCAAAGCAGCAAGAGAACAGCTTAAGCAGGGGGCGGATCTGCTGAAAGTGATGGCCACCGGAGCCATCATGAATCCGGGTGGCGTGCCCGGGGCCTCCCAGCTGGACGTGGATGAAATCCATGCCGTGGTTAAGGAAGGCAGAAAAGCAGGCAAACATACGGCAGCGCACGCCCATGGCGCCCAGGGCATTAAAAACGCAATAGAAGCCGGAGTCCGCAGCATTGAGCACGGGACACTCGCAGATGATGAAGCACTGAGTATGATGGTGGACAACGATATCTTCTTAACCTCAACGCTCAGCTCGAATTTCTGGATGCTGAATGCCCGGGGAAAAATCGACATTCCCCAGTTTATGTCTGAAAAGGCCAAAGAGGTATCCAAAATCCGTCAGGAAAACCTCCACCGCGCCATATCCCGGGGTGTAAACGTGATGATGGGAACTGATGCCGGCACCCCCTATAACTTTCATGGGAAAAATGCCATGGAGATCATCCAGTATGTCAAACTTGGTTTGATGGATGAAATGGACGCAATTCGCGCGGCAACGGCAACGGCCGCCAGGGGTATTGGCCTCGGCGATCGGATCGGGACTCTTGAGAAAGGAAAACTGGCGGATTGCGTGGTATTAAGGCAGAACCCCCTGGAAGATATTGAATTCCTTGCGTCTCTGGGAAATATTTACCTGGTATTCAAAGGGGGGGCATTGATCAGCGGGGAGGTTGACACCGCCCAGTGGTCCCCTGTCTCTCCGCTGGGTCCGGAATAACGGCGATACCGACACAACCAAGGGAACAATACCAAACGAGGATTCTGTCATGGCGGATAAAGAAAAGATTCTGTTCCTCTGTGATGCAAGCGATATCGAGGTGGTCGCGGAGAGTTTTTCCGACGATCCGGCTTATCACCTGACGATTGAAAGTTTTGAAAAAATTCTTCGATTCGGCATACAGGCCTACCTCAAGGAAACCATTGAACGTATCAATCAAAATCCGGGACTGTATGACGGAATTGTTGGAACGCATGACTCTTCGGCCATTATCGCGGCAATTATTGCTCAGGAGACCGGCAAGCGGTTTGCATCGGTTGAAGCCATCATCAACTGCCAGAACAAGTATCTCTGCCGCCGCATCCAGAAAGAAGTGACGCCCGAACACAGTCCCGCCTACGCCATTGCCCTCGATTACCTGAGAGATCCATCCCGGCTTGCCACACCGTTTTTCATAAAGCCTGCACGTTCCAATATCTCCTTTGGCTCTCATAAAATAGAGCGACCGGAAGCGCTGGAGACCTACATCACCCGGGAGAGCATTGACATTGCGAGATACAACCAGTATTATCTGGATGCTCTTTCACGCAAACCCTCTTACCACAACGCCATGAACATTGCCACATGCAACAGCTTCCTGTGCGAAGAATTGATCAACGGGACGCAAGTAACGGTTGACGGCTATGTTTATGACGGAGACATATCATTTTTCGGTATTACCAGGGCCAACTTTTATCCGGGCACCAACAGTTTTTTCTATCACAGCTTTCCCCATGAGTTTTCTACAGAAATCACTGAAAATATTAATAATGCTCTTTTACGATTAATTCCGGCCCTGGGCATCGACAACAGTTTTTTTAATGTGGAACTGCGCGCAGATGAGGTGAATCATACCTTTAAAATTGTTGAAGTCAACAGCCGCATTGCATTTCAGTTCGCCAAAACCATAGAAGCGGTCCGGGGTTTTGACCCCCTGCGCCTGCTCTGCGATGTGGCGGTCGGGAAGAAACCGCATCCCACCCCAGGCAATAAGAAGCTGTTTAGATATTGCTACAACTTCGAGCTGCATCATTTCTCGGACGCAAGGATTCTTCAAACGCCGATTCAGACCGCCTATGATGAAATCCGAATGAAATACCCGGAAGTCCATGTCCGCAACCTGATTCATGAAAACCTTAATCTGTCGGATTTCAAACACAACCCGGAGAGTTTTCGCTATGCCGTGGTGGACGTGCCCGGCGACAGCCATGAAGAGATCATGGAAAAATACGAAGCGGTTGTATCTCTCCTGGGATACAGATTTGCTCTCATCGAAACACCAGAACCCACGCCGGCACTGGATTTTCCGTCAGCACCCGGGCAAAGTCAGGGGGAGAGCAGTGAAATCGCGGCTCAGCCCCCCCTTAATGATTAAAGGGCAAATAAAAACGGCGTAAATGATTTACACAACCCATCATAAAATATATAATGCCCGTGCCTGGTATCCCATGAAATTGTAGAGGTTTTGCACGCCTTCACAGAACTGTTATATTTTGAATATGGCATTATCCAACATTTCGAAAAAGCCCTTTATACTGCTCCTTATTGCACTCCTGGCCTGCACCGGCCTCTGGATGAGCGGATGTGCCCACGAGGAGGCTTATCGTATTCCCGGCAGACACAGCATTGCTGTCATGCCCTTTGTCAAAGGCCGGGACCCTCAGAATCTGGCCCACACCCTGAGCTGCCCGTTTGCAAATTTCTGTTATGAAGAAACCGAGCTGAATCCCGAAGCCGACATGATTATGACGGAAATGCTGCATGAAAAACTGATGAACCGACTCGAAGACCGGGTTTTTCCCCTGAACCTGGTAAGAAAGCATTTTCCCCCGCTGTTTTATGGGCGATCCGATAAGACGCCCCTTGTGATCGCCGTGGAGCTTGGGCAAAACCTGGGGGTTGACTATGTCGTGGTCGGCAATATATGGCGGTATAAGAAACGCATCGGATCCGCTTTGGGAGTGGATGAGCCCGCATCTGTGGCCTTTGGCCTGCACCTTGTGGACATCTCCAATGGCAAGGTGGTATGGCGGGATAGTTTCAATGAGACGCAGCAGTCTCTTGCCGAAAACATCCTCAGGGCGCTGAAATTTTTCAAATGCGGTGCCAAGTGGTTAACGGCCAGAGAACTCGCCCGCTGTGGCATTGAAGAATTGCTTGCGGATTTTCCTCTGTAGTAACCCCTGTTCTCCTGTGTTTCTGGCAGAATCAAACCCATTGACAGGGCAATGTTTCTGTCCTACAAAAACATTGTTTAGCCAGCAGTATATTGTTCCCAAACCCTTCATTTGTTTAACCCCAGTGAAAAGAAAAAGGAGCGTTTTATGAGCAGAGAGTTTGCCCCCCACACCACCCGGATCGGCGATATTGTTGACTATAATGCCCGTGAATTACCCGGACATAAGGCACTAGCCTATCACGAGTACAATTTCAGTCAGACGTTTGAAGAATTTCGCGATACCTGCAACCAGGTGGCAAAGGGGTTGATGGCAATCGGGGTCGGCCGCGGCGACCACATTGCCATGTGGGCCAATAATGTGCCGGAGTGGATTTATACTCAGTTCGGCAGTGCTAAAATGGGAGCGGTCATGGTCACGGTGAACACCAACTTCAGGGCTTTTGAACTGGAGTACCTGCTTAACCAGTCCGATGCCACGACCCTGATCCTGATAAACGGCGTACGGGAAAAAAACGAATATATCCGAATCCTCCAACAGGTCTGTCCGGAAATCAAAGATTGTGCGCCCGGCGAACTGAAAGCGGAAAAGGCGCCCTGCCTGAAAAACGTGGTTCATCTTGGAGAGGATGATATCCCCGGCATGTACAACTGGAAGGACATGGTGGAGATGGGTAAAAAAGTGTCTGAGGCTGAACTGGCCGAACGTTCCGAAAGCCTGGACCCGGAAGATGTGATCATGATGCAGTATACCTCGGGCACCACAGGATACCCCAAGGGGGTTATGCTCACTCACAAAAATCTCATCGGAAACAGTCAGGGCATGGCGGAAATCATGGCTCTCGGTCCGGAAGACAAACTGTGTATACCCGTGCCGCTGTTTCATTGTTTCGGCTGCGTTATCGGCACCATGTGCTGCACGGTTTCAGGAGCCACAATGGTTCCGATTACCTCCTTCAAACCGGATACCGTGATGGCGGCGGTAGACGCGCTTCAGTGTACCGCCCTTCACGGGGTGCCGACCATGTTTATCGCCAACCTCGAAGAGATGGAAAACAAAAGCTATGATACCACCCATCTGAGAACGGGTGTCATGGCCGGCTCCACCTGCCCGGTTGAAGTCATGAAGGGGGTTATTGATAAGATGGGGGCAGAGGAGCTTACCATCGTTTACGGCCAGACAGAGGCATCGCCCGGCATCACCCAGACCCGGCGCGACGACCCGATGGAAATCCGAACGGAAACAGTGGGCCGGGCGCTTCCCCACGTCGAGGTCAAAATTGTGGATCCGGCCACCAACGAAACCCTGCCGCCCGGTGAGACCGGTGAACTCTGCAGCCGCGGCTACCACATCATGAAAGGCTACTACAAAATGCCGGAGAAGACTGCGGAGGCCATTGATGCTGACGGATGGCTGCATACCGGAGATTTGGCAAGTATGGATGAGCAGGGCAACTGCTCAATCCAGGGCCGGTTGAAAGACATGATCATCCGGGGCGGAGAAAACATTTATCCTCGCGAAATCGAAGAGTTTCTCTATAAGCATCCGCAAATAAAGGACGCCCAGGTCGTGGGGGTCCCCAGCAAAAAATACGGTGAAGAAGTGGCTGTTTTCATTCAGCCCAAAAACGGCACTGGCATCAATGAAGACGATATCCGTGAGTTTTGCAAAGAAAACATTGCGTATTACAAAATTCCCCGTTTTATCTATTTTGTTGAGGAGTTTCCCACAACAGCCAGTGGTAAAATCAAGAAGTTCAAACTGCGGGAGATGGCGTCCCAGAATATGGCCGAATAGAATGGTAAATGCCGTTTGAAGCAATAACCGGCGAGAGCGCAGGAGAATCAGTCAAAAAACCGGTTCCAGTTGAACTCCGGCTGATAAACCCCCTTAACCGCATAGACCAGACGGCAGACAACATTGAAGAGAGGCTGCAGAAGCGGGTCATCATTGACCTGTTTGATCAATTCAAGCTCTCCTGAGGCCTCCCGGCAGGATAATTGCCGTGCCTGCTCCTGGAGGGTCAGCCGCAATTTCTCCTTATCTGTTTTGCTGTTGAGGATTTTTTCAAAACTTGAGCGGAGGGTGCTTGACGGCGCGATATACATCCAGTCAAAGCGTTTCTCAAGCATTGAAAGATCCAGCATGTCCAGCAGTACCCGGAGATCATGGATGCTGCAGGGTTCTAACGCCTCATGCCGTTCCGGAATGCCTTTGCCGGCCTCTTATTTGCCCAGCCTGCGGGAATTCAAATCAGAGAGGGGCCGGAGCCGTTCTTTTATCCTTCCCGTCTCCACCACGGTCATGAATTCATCCGCCAT
>JAGYOT010000073.1 GCA_018399455.1 Desulfobacterales bacterium | reverse complement strand
GCAAAAGCCGTCCTCATGCGCCGGGTGCCGCCGAAAGGGGGTCAGATACAGCATTGCCGGGGATGGCTGAGAAAATAAAGGCCCGTGATATCCAGGTATTCAGCAGCCTGGAGCGGGTTGTGCACAATTTCGGCGTAACCGTGCCCCGGGGGGGGAAAGAGCCTTTCCTGGTGACGTTAAGCGGTGTGCAGATCCGTGCAAAGGCCTTGAACGACAATCAGACCCATCAATATCAGTACACCGGTTTCGGAGATGTGGTCAATATGTCCGTGGCCGGGGACGGCCGACTGGCCCTCAATATTTACGCTCCGGGCGAGGGGATGCGTTCAAAAATCCTGGCGCTTTCAACGGACGGGTTCCGGACGGTTGCCGAAGACATCAACTATATTCTGGCCTTTATGCCCGATCCCGAAAGAAAGCCAGGGGTTCAGTTATGGGCTCAGCGATTCAGCCCCGCGGATCTTCTCCTTCCGGTCGTCTACCGCCTTGAGCTTAAGCATAAGCGCGTTTCCAGGAAAAGCCAGGTGCCGGTACCTCATGGGTTCAACCTTTTCAGTGCTTTTTATGCGGACTTAAACGGCAACGGAATCCGGGAGTGCGGTTTTTTTAATCCCGGCGGCAGATTGGTTGTCTATGAATCTCTTGAAAAAAAATGGCAGTCCACGACAAGTTATGCCGGATCGCTGAAGACCCTGTTGATCGACGACCCGGAAAACAAGGATGCTGCGCCGCAGCGGCTTAAGATATGGGCCCGGCCGGTGTTTTTTGAGCATCGGGGAAATCCGTTGATCGCGTGTGCGTTAAATCAGGCCGGCCTGGCGGGGATGCTGGGTCAGCCCCCCGGCCGGGGGGCACTGGGAATTCTTGATTCTCCGGCCGCCGGTTTCCGGTTTCGGCACCTGGACAATCAGATCAGCGGGCCGGTTCAGGATATTTTTGTCTGGCAGGATCAGCTGCTTGTCTGTATCGTGGAAGGCGGTTTATTTAATACAAACGGGCCGTCTCACATCCTGGCCCTGCCGCTTGCCCCGCTTTTTTTATCAGCCGGCAGTCCTTGAAGCCCCTGGGGGCCTTGTTGTGAGGGAAATCCTTGTTTTTTCGCAGAATTATCCTGTACGGCGTCAATCCTGAATACTGATCCCGTCCGTCCCGGGCACCCCCTGCTCCCAGGCCCGCAGGACCCGGCGAAGCAGTTTGCCGCTGCGGGTTTTGGGCAGATCATCCAGAAAGACCAGCTCTTTTATCATAATATCCGCGCTTAAATTGGCTTTGAGGAATGCCTTGATCTCATAGGTCAGCCGGTTTGACGCGATACAGCCCTTTTTGAGACTCAGGAAAGCCTTTAAACAGGAAATCCCTTCGCCGGGCTCGGTGCCCTTGGCAATTACCGCCGCCTCATTCACGGCCGGATGCGCGGCGAGAACCTGTTCGATCTCAAACGGGCCGATCAGCTTTTCGTCGGCAGCCTTTAAAAGATCATCGTTTCGGCCCTGATGGTAATAATAGCCCTCCTCGTCGTAAAACGCGATGTCGCCGGTCAGGAACCACTGGTCGTTTTTGAAGTATTTTTGAAACCGGTAGCCATCCTGCCATAAGGTTTCCATCATGCCCGGCCATGGGGCTTTAACAGCCAGTTCCCCTACGGATAAAGGCGGCTGTTCCTCCCCGGCTTCATCCAGGATGGCCGTCTGGATGCCAGGGATTGGTCTGCCGATGGAGCCGGGCTTGATGTCCATGCCGGGATAGTTGGCGATGCAGATGATTCCTGTCTCCGTCATCCACCAGGTATCATAGGGATAACACAACAGGTGCTGACCGCTCCAGTAGAAGAGCTCGGGCACCAGGGGCGCCCCGACGGTTGCCATATGCCTGAGGGATGCTAAATTATAGCGGGAAGGCAAATCATTGCCGGCATTCATGAGATCGCGGATGGTTCGGGGGGTGGTGTAGCAAACCGAGACTTTGTGCCTTTCCAGTGTCCAGTACCAGTTGGCGGCAGTAAAGGGGTCGCCCTGGATCACGGAAGTGATTCCGCAGAGCCAGGGGGCCAGCCCGCCGTACACGGTTCCGGTTATCCAGGCCGGATCCGCATCGGTCCACAGCACCGTATCCGGCTTGATATCAAGCACCCACCGGGCGGTGGCAAGAATGCCGACCATATCTTTGTGCGTATGAATCACGCCTTTTGGCGGCTGGGTGGAGCCGGAGGTAAAGATCATAAACAGGGGGGTGTCGCCGGGCATCTGCTCAGCCGGATATTCCGTCGGCATGGTATCGAGCAGGGAGGCGATGGGTTTTTCGTTGGAAAAAAGCCCCGGCCCCGTGGATCGGGTTAAAAAGAGGTAATCCACCTGGCCGGCAAACTCATAAGAGAGCTTCTCCACCAGGTCCGGGTGCGTGACAACGCCTTTGGGGGCGGTGGATTCCAGCCGGATTTCAAGCTCATAAAAACCTGCCGTGGCAAATACGGGGCAGAAAATTACCCCCAGGCGGGCACAGGCAACCATGGCAAAAAAGACCTCCGGCGAGGGGGGCAGCAGCGTGATCAGCCGGTCGCCCCGGACAAAACCGTGCTTTGCCAGCAGCGCTGCCCATTGGCAGGATTTTTCCTTCAATTGCTGGAAGGTATAGGTTTCAATAATGCCCTGTTTCTGGAAAATCATTGCCGGGTGGCCTGCCCGTTGGGGATCGCTTGCCCACCGATCAACGGATTCCGTTACAATATTCATCCGGTCTGTGCCATACCAGGAAAACTCCTGCTCAATGCTCTCCCATCGGAATTGGCGGCAGGTTTCCTCGTAGGATTTGAGATTCGCGGTTTCCGGGTACTGTGCAGCGATTCTTGCCTCGGTCATTCCATGAGTCCGTATTTGTTTTGAAACTGTTTATCGTAACGCTGCCACCAGACTTGCAGGTTTCTCCGGGTCAGGTGGCGCAAATTATTTTAGGCACTATAATAGCACACAAGGAATGCAGGTGGCAAGCATCGCGGGGATAACGTCTGCCAGGGGGCAAAAAAAACGCGGCCCGTGCCGGCTTTGAAATGTCAAACCAGGCGGATTTGGTCTGGAGGCATCTCTTGATGGCTTTTTTACGGGGCAAACACGGCAGGCCGACGGATTACCGTTCTGATTGAAACAAGTTAAGCAGGGGCCGTTTCAGCCGGCTCCGTTTTTTCATCAAAGCGGCAGCTGAGCACCAGCATACCGTCGCTTACCTGGGAATGCACTTTGTAGGGAAGGTGGTGGAAAAGTTTCACCATCCCTCTGTTTTGCGACGATGTATAAGCGGTCAGCCCCTCGATGCCATTATTTCGGGCCGCTTCGGCCAGCTTATATAGAATCACAGAGGCGATTCCCTTGCCCTGCCAGGGCCGGGACACGGAAAATGCAATCTCTGCGGTGTTGTTTTCGGGCTCCAGCATATAGGCGCCCAGTCCGATGACGGTGCCGAACCCGAATTCGCCGGTGACCGCCAGAATGGTGAGGTTCTTAATATAGTCCGACTCCACCATGGCCTCCACGTCGTCCCTTAAAAACGCGGTTTTTTCATAAAAGAAACGGGAGACCACATCGCTTCGGTCCAGGTTGTAGAAGTGCTCCTGGATTCGCCGGATGTCCACCGGCTTGGCTGGCCGGAACTTGACCGATTGGCAGTCGTACCTGCGCATTTCCTCAAGGCCGACGGGGTAGACGCTTTTAAGGAATTCGCTGAGTTTTCGTCCCGGGGTCATCAAGCCAAGTTCCTTGGCTTTTTCAAACAGTTCATCCCGGAAATCCGGATGCGCCAGGCTGATCATCGCGGTGGCACGCTCCTGCAGATTTTTTCCGAACAGGTTGACGGCCCCGTATTCGCTTATCACGTAAGAGACGTCGCATCTGGGCAAAACCACCGCGCCGCTTTTAAGTCCCGGCACAATCCGGCTGACAGACCGGTCCATGGAGGTGGATGGAATTAAAATCATGGATTTGCCCTCCGGGCAGGCATCGGTTCCCCGAACAAAATCCAGCAGGCTGGAGACCCCCGCAAAATAGTTGTGGGGCAGGGCATCGACCGCGGCCTGGCCGGTAAGGTCCATCTCTCGTACCATGTTGATGGAGACCATCTTGTTGTGCTGTCCGATGATGCCGGGATTGTTGACATAATCGGACGGGTGGAATTCAATTGCGGGATTGTCATGAACAAATTCATAGAGGTTCTTTGAGCCGACTGCATTGCTGGCTACCGTCTTGCCGTCGTTTATTCCCTTGTAGCGGTTGGTGATAACCCCCATGGAAACAAGGTCCATGATGCCGTCGACAATAAACTGGGTATGCACCCCCAGGTCGTTTTTATCCGCAAGTGCCAGCAGGATGGCTTTGGGCGTGGCACCGAGGCCGAGCTGGAAGGTTGAGCCGTCTTCAATGAGATTGGCGACAAGCCTTGCAATGGTGTGGGCGGTTTCAAATTCGGGCAGCTGGTCGAGCGTCAGCAGCGGCTCGTCTTTTTCCACAATAATGTCCACATCGTTGACATGAATAAAGCTGTGGCCTAAAACCCTTGGCATCTCAGAGTTCACCTGGGCAATAACGCGATCTGCGGCCTGGGCTGCGGCTATCCCGACATCAACGGAGATGCCCATGCTCATCCAGCCGAAGTCGTCCGGCGGTGAAACCTGGATCAGGGCCGCGTTGAGGGGGAGGTGACGTTTTGCAAAAAGTCCCGGCACGGTGGAAATATTCATGGGGGTGATAAACGGCCGGTTCGCGGCCAGATGCTTGGCTGTGGCCGAGCCCTGGTAAATGTTTCTGATACTGAAATGGGTGTTCCGGCTGTCCAGGGCAAGACGGGTGATCGGGGAGTTTTCAATGCTCATGAGCCTTACGATCTCAAGATCCGAAAACCGCTCCCCGGCTTCAACAAGGGTTTGCACAAGATGCTGTGGCTCACCGCATGAGGAGCCGATAAATATTCGTTGCCCGGCATGAAGCGTATTTAAGGCTTCCTTTGCCGTGCGGCGCTTCCCTATGTATTCATCCGGCCAGTAGATGGTTCGCATGCCTTTTCTCTCCCTGTCTGGAGTAAGCCGTTAATATTTATATTGTAGCAATTACATATATTAGTGCAAACAAATTTTGAAAACTTTCGATAACCCCCGGTTTTTCTGTTGTGCCGATTTCTCCGGCAGGAACGAAAAAAGGCCGTTGCCTGCCGCCGGGCACTCGGTGCCCGGAAAATTGCGGGCGGGGCTGCCGCTTTTCACCTTGACACTAATGAATTTTCAATAGTATTTTAACTTGTCAGGATTACAGTTATTTTTAACCATCCAGCGCCAGGAGACATACCCGGATGCAGGGGAGCTTCATAATTGGACGGCCATGCCGCGTATGCCTGGCATCCTTTCTGTGTCTGATGCTTTCGGCGGCGACGCTCTGCGGACAGGAAGCCAAGCCGGAGGGCCGGGCCGTTTACGTGATTCCGATCAACGGTACGGTTGATCCCGGCATGTCAGCATTTGTCGGGCGGGCCTGCGGCGAAGCCAATCAGGACCCGGAGAGCCTTGTGGTTTTTGAGATCAACACCTTCGGGGGAAGGGTGGATGCAGCGCTTGAAATCGTGGATACCATTCTTACCGTGCCGGCAGGGCGGTCGGTGGCTTTTGTAAAAAAAAAGGCAATCTCTGCAGGTGCCTTGATAGCACTCTCATGCGGAGACCTGTTTATGCGGCCGGCCACCACCATTGGGGACAGCGCGCCCATAGCCTATTCTCAGGAAGGCCCGGAAATGATGGGAGAGAAGTTTCAGTCCCCGATACGGGCCAAGTTCAGGGCGCTTGCCCGGCGAAACGGGTATCCGGAAGACCTGGCGGAGGCCATGGTGACTCCGGAAAAAGTGGTTTATTCCGTTGAAATCGATGGCAAAAAGCGCTACATGGACAGTCAGGCCTTTGCCGATCTTACAGCCGATGAGAAGGAGCGGGTTACCCAAAAAAAAACGGTGGTGGAAAAAGGAGAGCTGCTTACCATGTCCGCCGCTGAGGCTCTGGAGCTTGGTTTTTCCTCAATGACTGTGGAAACAATTGATGCGATGCTGACAGCAAAGGGAATTGTTTTGCATGATCGCATCAGGATCGAAGAGACTTGGTCGGAGACCCTGGTTCGTTTTATCGGGAGCATCTCCCCGATTCTTATGATGATCGGCCTTGCGGCACTTTACATGGAGATGAAAGCGCCTGGTTTTGGGGTTCCGGGTTTTGTGGGGATTGCCTGTCTGGCGATTGTCTTTTTAAACCAGTACATGGTCGGGCTGGCGGATTATACAGAGCTTTTGATTATCGTTCTTGGCGTGGTGTTTATGGCGATCGAGGTCTTTGTCCTTCCCGGCTTCGGCCTTGCCGGATTTGCGGGCATTGTATGTATCATTGTGGGCCTTATACTGATGTTTCAGGACTTTGTCATCCCCGATCCCTCCCTTCCCTGGGAGATGGATATTTTGCTGAACAACATCATCAAGGTGCTGGGCTCGTATCTGGTCGCCTTTGGTCTGGGCCTTTTTTTTATTCGTTTTGTCCTCCCTCGCTTTTCAGCCGTCTCCAGTGGCCCTTACCTGACCGCCAGTTTAAAGGAGGCACATTCTGATGCCAGCCAGACCAGCCGTGTGCATGCCAAGGATACGGGAGAGGCCATGACCCCCCTGCGGCCCTCGGGCAAGGTTAAAATCGGCACGGATGTGCTGGATGTGGTTACGGAAGGCGAATTTATCGAACGGGGGGCAGCTGTGGTGGTCTCCGAGATCATCGGCAATCGGGTGATTGTCGCAAGGAAGCCCGATCAATGATAGCAGAGCTTATCTTTCCCATTATTATTCAGGTGGCCGGCATCGCGGTGCTTCTGGCCGAGGTAATTCTGCCCTCGGGCGGTGTGCTGACGATCCTTGCCATCGGACTTTTCGGCTATTCCCTGTATACGGTCTTTACCGATATATCCATGGGTGTCGGGATGGTCTTTGTCGTGGCCGATATCCTGATTCTGCCGGTGGTAATGATTGCCGGACTCAAGCTTCTGGCGTATTCGCCTGTGACGTTGAGAAAAAGCCTGAAAAAAACCGGCGGTGTATCTTCCCAGTCTGAGAAGCTGGGAAGCTACCTGGGCAAGACCGGAAAAACCATAAATAGCCTGCGGCCGTCAGGAACGGCGCTGATCGAGGGCCGCCGGGTGGATGTGGTGAGCGGCGGCGAGTTTATTGAAAAGCAAAAATCCGTGATGGTGATCGCTGTGGAGGGCAATCGCGTTGTGGTTCGGGAATTGGAAAACAATCTAAATAGTACCTGAACGAAAACAGGAGACAATTATGACACTGACCCATATTCTGCTTATTCTGCTTTTTATTGCCGTTATTATTTTTATCTATTTTATTGGATCGGCGATTTCCCTGTGGGTGCAGGCCCTGGTTTCCGGGGCTGCCGTGGGACTTTTCAATATTGTTTTCATGCGGTTCAGAAAGGTCCCTCCCAAGCTGGTGGTAAACGCCAAAATCATGGCGGTAAAAGCCGGGCTTGATATATCCACCAATGACCTGGAGTCCCATTACCTGGCCGGAGGAGATGTGATGCGGGTGGTCCAGGCCCTGATTGCTGCGGACAAAGCCAACATTGACCTTCTTTTT
>JAGYOT010000072.1 GCA_018399455.1 Desulfobacterales bacterium | reverse complement strand
ACACGCCGCCGCCGCCGATGACCGGCAGGCTGACCGCATCCTTAACCGCCGGAACCAGAACCAGCGTGCCGATGTCCAGTTTGCCGGTTGCCCCGCCGTTTTCATAGCCGACCACCGTGATAATATCAGCGCCCATTTGCTCGACCTTTTTTGCATAGCGGACCCCGACGCATTTATGAATCCATGTCATGCCGGCGTCCTTAAAACGGCCGCACAGGTCCGCCGGTGCGGAATGCCCCGAAGTTTCAACGATTTTCACGCCTTTTTCCACGAGCACATCCATATATTCATTGTTGTCAATGGGCCGCATGGAAGGAAACAGGTTGATATTTACGGCAAACGGTTTGTTGGTTTGTTCTCTGATTCGATCAATGGCAGCCGCGAATTCCTCTTTAGACGAATAAATGGCCGAGGCCAGTATCCCCAACCCGCCGGCATTTGAAACCGCGGCAACAAAATCGGCTGTTGAGATCGACATCATGGTGCCGCCGACAATTGGATATCGGATGCCGAGCATGCGGGTAATTTCTGTTTCAATCATAACGCTTCCTTTCTTTTCCGGATTCCATGATCGAAAAAACAGCCACTATAGAGGCTCCCTTGGTTTTTGAGATGCCTGACTTATTTGGCAGGCTGTCTGTTTTAATTTCACAATGGAATTATTCGTATGGGATAAACGCAGAAACAAACTAACTTTTGGCGTATTCCTCGACTAACACATATTTGGTCACTTTGCCTGTCGCCGTTCTGGGAAGGGGCTCATTTTGCCAGATAAACCGCTTAGGGGTCTTAAAGCCGGCCAGATGTTCCCTGCAATAGGCCGTAAGTTCTTTGTCTGTTACTTCCGCCTCTGGAGATTTGACCAAAACTGCCGTAACCATCTCTCCCCAGGTGTCGTCAGGCATACCGATAACTGCACAATCGGCTACTGCCGGATGCTTAATCAAAAGATCCTCAACCTCAACCGCAAATACATTCTGACCGCCGGAGATGATAATATCTTTAACACGGCCATCAATATACAAGTACCCATCCTCATCAAAATAGCCGATATCACCGGAATGAAGCCATCCATCGACAAAGGTTTCCCTGGTCTTGGCTTCATTTTTATAATAGCCGGCAGTAGCCGCCGGAGCCCTCATAATAATTTCTCCGCGATGACCTTGTGGCAGTATATTGCCTGAAGGGTCCACAATCCGAAGCTCTGAAGTAAAAGTCGGCTGCCCCACTGAGTTCGGTTTCTTCGCCTTGTCCTCGGGCTTTGCCAATACGACTGCCCCTGTTTCCTGAAGGCCATAATATTCATACATATGAGGACAAATTTGTTTCTCAACCTTTTCCCGAATAGCCGAAGGTAAAGGGGATCCGGCAAAAACCAGGGCTCTTAGCGAGCTTAGCGCGTATTCCTTAAGTTCGGGTAAAGACAAAATAAAAGCGGCCATTGTGGGAATCCAGTTGGAGATTGTCACTTTTTCAGACTGGATTAAACGCAATGTTTCAAGTGGAGCGAACTGATGAAGCACGTTCCTCGCTCCGGAATAAATTCCGGAAAGAATCCAGACAAATCCGACCCGGCCAAATACTGGAAAAACGGTCAGGATGACGTCGCTTCGGGTAACGTCGAACATACTGGATACGAGTAAATGGGTGACATTGTTGTAGTGGGTCAGAAAATAGGCTTTCGGCAGACCCGTGGTGCCGGAAGTCAGATTCAGGTACTGGTAATCTTCTTCAAAAACCTCTACATCGGGTTCATCTTTTGACGATTTGGCTATTAATTGCTCGTAATCTGTAGCAAATTCCGGGAGGTTTTCAGCCACGCCGATAAAGTGTTCTACCCTTGGAAGCGCTTCTTTGACTTTACCCGCGATTTCCACAAATTCCGGGTCAAAAATCATGGTCCTGGCATCGCAGTAATCCATGAGTTCTATGATTTCTTTGGAAGCCAGACGATAGTTTAAAGGGATACCCAAGACCCCAATCTTGGCCAGGGCAAAATAAGTCTCAACAATTTCTATCCTGTTGGTGAACAAAAACGCGCATACTTCACCTTTTTTAAGACCCAGGGATAGAAGTGCATTGGCCAGGGCGTTAACACGCTGATTGGTTTCAAAAAAAGTAAAGCGGCGCCCCGTTGATGAGCAAAAAAAAGCTTCACGATCCCTGTAACGCAGAGCCGCTACTTTAAGGAAATTGCCAACCGTCAAATTACCCATTGCTTTTTGTCCCATAGATATCCCCCCGTGTAAGAAGAATGTTATTAAAGAACGTATGGACCTGTAACGTAAAGCTGTTTGTGGCAAGCATAAACAGCGGATCTATAGCGCATGCGCCGTACCCCCTTGTCGGCGGTACGGCCTATTTCAGCAATGGCCTAAATTAAAGAATCTGCTACACGACCTCTCTTCGAACCCGGCGTTGGAAAGTGAAAAGGCTTTCTGCCTGCCCCCAAAATTCCGGCTGGCTGGTTTTGGGCTCTGAATCGCATGCAGAGAATTTATTCGGTATGATTCAATTCGGATGCATATGTAAGTAACTATTACTTACATATTTATATAAAAACAAATCGTGTTGTCAAGAAAAAAAATCGATCCGCCGGGAATGTGTAAAACGCTCGCAACTACAGTATATTGTCTGCCTGTTTGAAAGCGCTCACTCAAAAAAACGGATTTCGATCAGGTAAAACATAATGATCTACAGGGCGGAAATGAGTTAGCCGGGCTGATCCAGAACCTCGCGGACTTTGGCTGCCAATGCTTTTACGCTAAACGGTTTTTCAATAAAATTAACGCCTTTTTCTATCACCCCGTGGTGGGCGATGGCATCGCCTGTATAGCCGGACATATAAAGTACTCTGATTGCCGGATCAGAAACTGAAATCCGATCAAACAATTCTTTTCCGTTCATGTCGGGCATAATCAAATCCGTGAGCAGAAGGTGAACCCCGCTGCCATGGCTTTCCAGCAATGAAAGGGCCTCACGTCCGCTTCCGGCAACAAGAACGTTATAGCCATGACGATCCAGGATAATCGATGCCAGATTTCTCACCTGCTGGTCGTCTTCAACAAGCAAAACGGTTTCAGAGCCTTTTGTTTCCTCCTGTTTCTGTGCAAAAGATGAAGGCGGCACCTCCCGGACTTCTTCCGTTACGGGCAAATAAACCTTGATGGTTGTTCCCATGCCGGGTTCGCTATAGGCCCATATGTTTCCCTCATGCTGTTTGGCAATTCCATATGCGGTCGACATGCCCAATCCGGTGCCCTTGCCTTTCTCCTTGGTGGTAAAGAAAGGCTCAAACAGATGCGCAAGAATTGTTTCATCCATTCCAATGCCCGTATCAGACACCGCCGCCATAACATACGATCCGGGCGTTACGCCTCTTTTCTGCCGGGCATAGGATTCATCCAGTTCAACCCTGGCCGTCTCTATGGTTAACCGCCCGCCTGCCGGCATTGCATCCTGGGCATTGACGGCCAGGTTCATGATCACCTGCTCCAGCTGCCCGATGTCCCCCCTGATCTCGGGGACCGATGGGGCCAGCTTCATCCGGATTATGATGTCCTCGCGCAAGGTGCGGCGAAGCAGCTTTTTGAAATCCGTCAAAAGGGTATTCATATTAACCGTTTGGAACTGAAGCGACTGCTTGCGGCTGAATGCAAGAAGCTGGCGGACCAAGGCCTGTGCCCGTTTTCCCGCGGAAACAATTTCCTTCAAATGTCTTCTGCGGAAATCATCAGAAGCGCAGTCCTCGAGAAGCATCTCCCCATAGCCCAGAACCGGGGATAGTAGGTTGTTGAGATCATGGGCCACACCCCCGGCCAGCCGCCCGATGGACTCCATTTTTTGGGCCTGGTAAAATTGCTCCTGGAGGCGGGCCGTTTTCTGCTCGGCCTGCTTACGGGACGTAATATCATCAGCGATGCTCAACACCGCCGGGCGGCCGTTCCAGTGAATCGTTTTTGCCAGCACCTCCAGGGGGAAAGCCGATCCATCCTTGCGGTAATGGGTGACCTCGAAACGGGCCTCTCCCTTTTCGGCAATCTGTCGGAAACGCTTCTCCGCGAGAGCTGTACTCTCCGGCACATCCAGATCCCGAAGGTTGATTGCCAAAAACTCCTCCGGCTCATAACCGTGGAGTTCAAAAGTTTTTTGGTTGGCATACAAAAACTGCCCCCCCGTATCATGGACCGTGATGCAGCTTGGCGCCGTATCGAGCATTTCGACCATTGTCTCCAGGGCTTTCTCAGCCTTTTTGCGCTCTGTAATGTCGTGCATGGCAACAACAGCCCCGATTAGACTGCCTGATTCGTTCGTCAGGACATGTGCGTTGCAAATTAGCGTATGGGGCTCTCCTCCTTTGGGCGCCACGACTATCTCCGCATTGATGACGCGTTCTCCCTGGAGCGCCCGGAAAAGGGGAATTTCCTCCATGGGCAAAGGCGTGACCCCGTCCGGCTTAAACAGATCGTAGTACCCGGCCCATTGATCCGGGCTTATCGGTTCCTCAGGGAGGCCATGCAGCTGCCGGGCCGCCTCGTTGAAACGCACAATCCGGCCCTTTTCATCGCAAACGATGACAGCTTCGCCAATATTCTCCAAAACCTCGAACAAAAAGACGCGTTCGCTTTTAATTGTCTCTTCCACATTCTTGCGCTCAGTGATATCGATAAGAGCGCCCTGGATGCCCACAACTTCACCCTGCTCATAAACGGGCCGGGCCTTGTTTAGCCCCCAGACAATCCCCCTGCTTTTTGTGATATAAGGATGTTCGGTAACCGCCTCCGCCCCGGAAAGAATTCTCCGAAAAATTTGTTCCAAAACCGACTTATCTTCAACATAAAGAAAGTCGCTGTAGCAGCGGCCAAGAATTTCTTCCGGCCGCAATCCGGCAAGTCTCTCAACATTGGATGAAATGTAGGTGATCCGCCCATTCATATCCATAATGTAGACAACATCATTTAAATTCTCCACCAGCTGCTGATGTTTTTGATGATTACGTTCGAGTTCGGCATTTCTTTTCTCCAGAGCTTTGACTCTTTGCTCCAACTCTTCATAGGCAGGCTTTGTCGGCATGGTACCACCAGCATGTCTAAGTGTTATGGGAATAAGGCCGCCCGGATACAAAGGGGGTTTTTCTTATAAGTAACAGAGTTTGACCAGGCTTTCAATAAAGAGCATGGGTTTTAATTTTCCGCCGTCCGGCCCAACCGGTTCCCGGCTCTCAGAAACCGGGAGGGCCGGAAAACCCAGGCGGCCGCCCGGCGTTTATCTGGATGCGGCAATACTTAAAAAAGCACTTGACAAAGGAATCGTAAGTAACTATTACTTACCTGATACCGTTTGTAAGTAATTATTACTTACAAAAAACAAGTTAATCCTTATCCTCTTAAGCTGCGTAATGCCTTACCACTGCGCTGGCCCGAGCTTTCAAAAGGTGAGACCGGATATGAACCCGTCATCAGGGTTGTGTTGTATAAAAAAAATTCGCGGTTCTCAGCCCCGGCCGGCCGAGGAAAACCTGACCCGAGCCTTGAGGGGAATGATGTCCGGCAAAAGCTTCAATTCAATGAAAAAAGCGAAAAAAATCGGGGGTTGAGGAGTCTTTCGCGGTCCCTCAGCTGATAAATGTCACTGTAATGCTTTTTTAAAAGAAAGGAGAGATCAGGATGGAAAAAATGCTTGAAAACAAAGTCGCGCTGGTTACGGGCTCAGGAAGAGGTATCGGTCGTGCTACAGCTCTGGCGTTTGCCCGGGAAGGAGCCAATGTTATTGTCAGCGATATCGATGCCGAACCGGTTGAGGAAACGGTGGCGGATATCAAAAAGGCAGGCGGCGATGCAGTGGCCTATGCCGGCGACGTCACAGCCAAAGATTTTCCTGCCGGAATTGTCCAGAAAGCCATTGATACATGGGGAGGACTGCATATCATTGTGAACAACGCCGGCTTCACCTGGGACAGCATGATCCACAAAATGAGCGAAGAGCAATGGGATAAAATTCTGGACATCCATCTCAAGGCGCCTTTTCGTATCATTCAGGCAGCCAAGCCCGTTTTCTGCGACGCGGCCAAGCAGGAAATAGAAAAAAACGGCCGGGCTGTCGCCCGAAAAATCATCAATGTCTCATCCATCGCCGGCCTCGGGGGCAATGTCGGCCAGGTCAACTATTCCTCTGCCAAGTCGGGAATCGTCGGATTGACGAAGACAATGAGCAAGGAATGGGCCAGGTATAACGTTCAGGCCAACTGTGTGGCCTTCGGCTTTATCGATACCCGTCTGACCCAGGCAAAAGAGAAAGGAGTTGCGGTCGATACCGGGAAAGAAAAGGTTGCGGTGGGGATTCCCGAAAAGCAGCGCGATATGTTTATAATGGCCATTCCCATGGCGCGCGCCGGAACAGCGGAAGAGGCCGCCAATTCGATCCTCTTTTTTGCATCTCCCCTCTCAGACTACGTGTCCGGCCAGGTTCTGGTTTGCGGCGGGGGAATTTCCTTTTAAAGAGGGTTGCTTAACCAGCACAAAATCTGCTGCTTGAGCAAAACTAAGGAAGGGGCAATGCCGATATTAACATTTTACCTCCTGACAGCATCGGCATATGCCCCTCTCCCTGAATCGCAAGTCTATATTCACGGCTTGTTTCTATAGCTGTGCTCGAACCGCACCCTCAGGGTTATGAGTGTTTAAGAAATCCAAGGAAAAAGGAGATACCAATGGCGATCAACCTGGATATTATTGGTCAAAAATCAGAGGCCGTAGCCTTTTCATTCAATCAGGACACGCTTATCCTTTATGCTCTGGGAATCGGAGCCGGGGTCGATGAACTGGATTTTGTTTACGAAAAAAACCTGAAAGTTTTTCCGACATTTGCCGTTATTCCTTTTATGCCGGCGTTGATGGGGTTTGTCAAAGATGCGAATATCAATTTATACGCCCTGCTCCACGGAGAGCAGAAAATCATCATGCACCAGCCGATTCCTGTCTCGGGAACTGTTTACAGCACAACCGTCTGCGACGCTGTGTTTGACAAAGGGGACAAGGGGGCGGTTCTGCACCTGACCATTGAAACCCGGGATGAACATGCGAATCTGCTGTTTGAAAACAAATCGGTTCTCATGGACCGAAGTGCCGGCAATTTCGGCGGCGACAAAGGCCCCAAGACCGAACCCGTCAATCCCCCCGAAGGAAAAGCGCCTGATTTTCATTCCGAAATTCCTACAACAAAAGATCAGGCGGCGCTCTATCGCCTCAGCGGAGACAAGAACCCCCTGCATATTGACCCGGAATTCGCCAAATTAGCGGGCTTTGACCGTCCCATCCTCCATGGTCTATGCAGTTTTGGTATTGCCGGACGGGCAGTCCTGCATAATCTATGCAACAGCGATCCTGAACGTCTCAAAACCTTCTCTGTCAGGTTCATGAACGTTGTCTACCCCGGAGAGACCCTGATCACAGAAGGATGGAAAACAGAACAAAAGGGCCGCTATATCATTCGCACCACCAACCAGGACGGCAAAATTATCATGGGCAACGCCGCAGCTGAGATTGCCTGATCCCTCAGGCCTGCATAGGAGCGGTGCGCAGATATTTTTACGGCAGATCAAAGGCTGCTGCAAAAAAAAAATTTTAGAAACCCGGGAGTTTTCATAACAGGGGTGGGGAAATCCATCATGAGCAGTTTG
>JAGYOT010000071.1 GCA_018399455.1 Desulfobacterales bacterium | reverse complement strand
CCAATGCTGGAATAAATCGTAAAAAGGTCCGCCGGGTCAGCATACATGCCGGATCTGCTTGTTATCACCGCCGGCCATCCTTTGTGGCAGGCGGGAACCACCAACATGATAAAAGTCCGGAAACTCTAGTGCCTGAAGCTTCGCTGACCGGTGAATACCATGGTGGCGCCGGCCTCGTTGCAGGCCTCAATGGACTGATAGTCGTTTAAAGAGCCGCCGGGATGCGCAACAGCGATCACGCCTTCCCGCAGCCCCACATCAACACCGTCGCGGAAAGGGAAAAACGCGTCGCTTATCATGGTGGCGCCGATCAAACCGCCCTTTTCATTTGCCACCCGCTCATCAACAGCCGCTTTTTGTTCCGGATCGGTCAGATTGTTGTAAGGGATGCCATGGGTTTCAAAACAATACCGGTCCGCCAGCTTCCGGTAGGCTTTGTCCCGGGCGATTTCGGCCACCCCCACCCGGTCCTGCTCGCCGGTGCCGATACCTACGGAGACACCGTTTTTGACATATATAACCGAGTTTGAGGTCACGCCCGACTCCAGCAGCCAGCCAAAGCGGATGTCCTCGTATTCCTGTTCAGTGGGCGTGCGCAGGATTTTGTATGTTTTTCCCTTGTACTCGCATTCGGCCGGTTTGAAATCCGAATTGCTGCGTGCCTCGGGCACGAATGACCACTGGGTGATCAGTCCCCCGTCAATCAGGCTCTTGAACTCGATTACCCGCTGGGCGGCAAATTCCTGGAGCTGTTCGATGTTTTGTATTTTAATCACGCGAAGATTTTTGCGTCTGGAGAGGATCTCGACCACGCCGGTCTCAAACTCAGGGGCGACGATGACCTCGGCATACTGGTCGGCAACGGCCTGCGCGGTCTCTTTGTCAAGTGACCGGTTGACTGCGATGCAGCCGCCGAATGCGGCTACCCGATCGGCCATGTAAGCCTTGTGATAGGCCCCGGCCAGGGAGCTGGAAATGGCGGCGCCGCATGGATTGTTGTGTTTGACAATGATTACCGCAGGTTTGTCCGTCATGTAGCGAAGGATATTTAAGGCGTTGTCCGCATCCGTGAGGTTGGTTTTGCCCGGATGCTTTCCGGACTGCAGAAGTTCGATATCCGATACCAGGTGCCGGCCCGGTGCAATGGTTTCGGTCTCGCCGAGGACCAGGTTGCCGTTTACCAGGCGATAGAGAGCGGCTTCCTGGCCGGGGTTTTCCCCGTAGCGCAGGCCTTTGCGGATGTCTCCAATCACCCAGTCCACCTTTTCATAATAGAGGGTCTGGCGGTGTTGATCATCCACAAAGCTCACTTCCATGCGGGGCGGAAAATGATCGTCCATTATAGTTTTATACATCTGCCTGATATCATCGGCCATGATTATACTCCTGATTATTCGGTATTAAGTCTTGATGGCAAAGAAAAATTCCTGAATTCCCAAATTCCCAACTTACTAAATTTATAATATATCCGGATACACGGCTTTGATTTCCGCAATACTTTTGGCCTGGAGGTATTCGCTGATGGCCTGGTCGTATTCCGCGGTATGCGCAAAGGCCTTTTTTGCAAGCATGGCCCGGGTGTCAAGGGTGGTTGAACCGCCCGTGGCTGCAAGCTCTTCAATGATCCGGGGATAATCAGCCGGGTCCACCACCGGGGCGACCCGGATAAAATTTTTGGCAGACGCCCGGAGCATGCACGGACCTCCGATATCAATGTTTCCGCGCGCGGATTCAACCGTCGCCCCCGGACGGGCCACGGTCTGCTGAAACGGGTATAGATTGACCACCACCATGTCAATGGGAACTGCGGCAGTTCTTTTTAGGTCCGACTGATGGGCGTCGTTATAGGTTTCTGTCAGAAGACCGAGGTATATCTTGAAGTCCAGGGTTTTGACGAGTCCGCCCTGGGTCTCGGGCTGGCCGGTGTATTCTGAGACCTGGACCACGGCACCGGCGGTATCGGCCGGCATAAGATCGACGATTTTTTTGTAGGTGCCGCCGGTGGAGAAAATCTTTATCCCCGGCGCGGTTCGGATTAGCTCAGGAATGAAAGTTTCAAGCCCTGTTTTATCAGAGACACTGATTAATGCGTGCTTTAATTTTACCTGGTTGTCGATTTGGCTGACTGTATTGATGCTCATTATTGTTTTTACCGCCGCCGGCGGCCTCCTTTCGGCTGGGTTAGGGGGTTTTCAGCTGGCTCACCGGCGGCAGGGGATCCAGGACGCCGGAGAGGTTGTCTTTTACGAATTTGGGCAGCATAAACGAGGCGATATGAATGTCCGGGCTATAATAGCGGGTATGAACGGATTCGGCGCTCATGCGATCGGGATCAAAATCCATTAACGGACAGAGCGCTTTGGATCCGAACCCGAAGCTCCAGAGGCCGCCGGGATAGGTTAGATTGGTAAACGTGTAAAGATGCAGCCGCTTGAAAAAAGGCCGCTGGTTCTCCAGCATGGCCGACTGGATCTTGAAATCATAAAACGGCGATTCCGCCTGTGAAATCATGATGCCCTGCTCAGACAGCAGACCGGCCACGTTTTCATAGAACTGACGGTCAAAAAGAGGGGCCGCCGGTCCGATGGGGTCGGTGGAGTCAATCAGGACAATATCAAAGCTCTCACCGGTGGATGCAACGTATTTGACCCCGTCGTCAATGATCAATTCCACCCGCGGGTCATCCAGCGCACAGCTGATCGACGGCAGATGCTGCCGGCAGGCGTTGATGACCATTTCATCAATTTCAACCATTACGATCCGCTCGACCTGCCTGTGTTTGACCAGTTCGCGTACCGTTCCCCCGTCGCCGCCGCCGATGACAAGCACCCGTTTTGGCGAGGGATGGACAGACACGGGAACATGGGCGATCATCTCATGATAGATATACTCGTCACGTTCCGATACCATGATGATTCCGTCATTTAACAGCATGCCGCCGTGTGCGGCGGTCTGCACCACATCAACCTGCTGAAACGGGCTTTTTGCGGAAAAAAGCGTTTTTTCCACTTTGAAACGAAGCGCAACGGCATTCTGATGGGTTTCCTGGATCCATAGATCAAGTGCGTTCATTGAATACTGCCTCTAGTTTCGAATAAAGTTTGAAAATCTGACCTGATAGCCGCAGTCGAGCTCATAAAGGCTTTTCTCGGTTGGTTGAAATCCACTGATATCATTTGAAATCGGTGTGTCGACAGCGATCCGCTGATCGTTGACGGAACTGGTTAACACAAAGGAGAACCTGCCGGGCTGGAAAATGTTGAGCACCCGGTTGATGATGTCCGGATAGTCCGGCGGCACCAGATTGGTTTCAAAGCTGGCATAGGAACCGGAGGGCTGAGGGGTGACATGAATGGTGAAATAATAGCTGCCGGATATGGCATTCAGGGAGTAGCCGAACGGCTCGAACACAAATGCGTCAATGGTCATATCCGGATACAGGCTGTCCATGCCGGTGAGCCTGACGATATCATCGGCTGTCTGCCCGCCTTCCGGGGTATACATCAATATGGCGTCCGGATGCAGATCATGCATCAAAAGCTCCAGTGTGGCATCTTCATCCTCGCTGATCGCCGCATGGGAGGAATAAAAGATATGGACGTGATCATAGTTCGCCGGTCCCAACCGATAGCTCTTGCCCGGGAAAAACGCCGCAATACGCGCTGCTTCGGTTTCAAAATCAGATAACTGGAACTGCGGGTACATAAGGTTTTTGCGCTCATAGAAAAGCAGCGCCACAACGTCTTCAGGCACGATTTCCAGGATTACCGGAATGGTGTTGATGAGGTTGGTCTGACCGCAGGTGATGATCAAAATCCGGTTGTCCCAGACAAAAAGACTGGATTCGGAGAGCAGATAGGCATCCATCACATCGGTTGCGGCAACACTTATTTTTTCTGAACCGGAAGCCTTGATCACCCGGTCCCACCGGCCGTCCGCGTTTTCCCGCAGTCCGGCAAACGGGGATGAAAGAATCACCTCAAGCTTCTTTTCCGGTCCTTCAAATTGCGTTGGCACGGTTCTGATTCCTTTTTGTTTTCTGTCGGTTATTTAAAAATTTATTATTTTATCATTTATCCGTCTATTGTAAAACCCAAAAATCAGCACCCGGATCCCCGCCTTCTGTATTTTTTGCCTGCAAACATTCATATTGTCATTTGCAGGCAAATTCGTTAAATTCAATATGCTTGAACTTGACCAGGATGCTGAGGCGGGGAGGATGGCTTGCATGTAACGTTTTATGGCGCAGTCGGAGAAGTGACGGGCTCCCTTCATTTTCTGACTGCCGGCAACGATCGGATTTTACTGGACTGCGGGATGTTTCAGGGGCACCGAAAGGAAGCCGACCGAAAAAACCGGATACTGCCCTTTGATCCCCGGATTGTGACCAATATGGTCCTTTCTCATGCGCACATCGATCACTCCGGGCGGATTCCGCTCCTGACCAGAAACGGTTTTGCCGGAAGGGTTATCTGTACCCGGGCCACCGAGGATGTCTGCAGCTACCTTCTGCCGGACAGCGCCCATATACAGGAATCGGACGCCGCTTATCTTAATTACAAAATGGCGCGGTCGGTTCTTGAGGATATGATCCCGGGCAGACGGAAAGCAAAAAAGCGGGAGTCGATCAGGCGCCGGTTGAAGACAGATCAGGGCTTAAACCGGAAAGCCATTGATGATATCATAGAAAAATATCACCTGGATGCGGTGCACCCGGTTTACACCGTTGCTGATGCCCGGCAATCCCTGACTTTTTTTGACGGGCATCCCTATAAAACACCAATTGTTCTCGGGCAGGACACACAATGCTGCCTGTATGACGCCGGCCATATTCTGGGCTCGGCCATCACCCTGATCTGCACCCGGGAAAACGGCCGAAAGCGTACCATCGCCTACAGCGGCGATTTGGGCCGGTTTGGCAAGCCGATTTTAAAGGATCCCACACTGCATTTTGAACCCGAGCATCAGGATGTGGATCTTCTGATCATGGAGAGTACCTACGGCGACCGGGAGCATGAGCCGGTGGCAGATCTGGAGCCGCACTTAAAGCAGGTGCTGAACAAAACTTTAGAGCGGGGCGGAACGGTTCTTATTCCTTCTTTTGCCTTTGGCCGGACGCAGGAGCTGCTGTATGCCATCCATGACCTTTACAATAAAAATGAGGTTCCGGAGGTCCCGGTGTATGTGGACAGCCCGCTGGCAACAGAAATCACGCGGGTTTTTGGCGAACACCCGGAGATGTATGACCGCCGGACGCACAGGGATTTTCTGGAAAGCGGAAAAAATCCGTTTATGTTTAAAAACGTCCGCTTTATCACCGAAGTTGCGGATTCCATGGCTTTGATGCGTGAGATGGCCCCCCATATTGTCATCGCCGCCTCAGGAATGTGTGAGGCCGGCCGGATTCTGCATCATTTGCGATATAAAATCCATAACCCCAAAAACACCATTCTGATTGTGGGTTTTATGGCCGAGCACACTCTGGGACGCCGTATTCTTGAAAAAGGTGCGGCTTATGAGGAGAGCGGAAGAACCGGAGATGCCCCGGAACTGCGGTTTTTAAACAAGGTATACCCGTTAAAGGCCCGTGTGGTCAAACTCGATGGCTTCAGCGCTCATGCCGATAAGAACGAAATGCTGAAGTTTTTAAAACAGTCCAACCTGCGGGTTCAAAAAATCGCCCTGGTCCACGGCGAGGTGGAACAGACCCGGGGATTTGCGGATACATTGCAAAATGCCGGGTATTCGGTCCATATTCCCAGGTATGGCGAGCACCTGAAAATCCGTTAAAGTTTATCCGTTTGATAAAACGCAGACAGGCGATTCATTATGTCACATGACGAAAAAACAATCTCGGAATGGGCGCGCCGGGCCGATGCGCCCAGGTCTATCAAGGTGATTTTAAGCAATGACAGCCGCAGTGAGCAATTCCGGCAGTTTGGGGAGCAGCTGAACATGCTGGCGCCTGCTGTCAGTGTCAGAAACGAGGGAGGTGAGGATGACGCTTTGCCGGAAATCCGGATTCCGCCGAATATAACCTACCAGGCGATTCCCCAGGGCCATGAGCTTCAACCCTTCCTGAACATTTTGTCCGGTGAAGCGGATAAAAACGGGACCTATCATTTCTCTGATACCCGTGTTCTTGAAAAGCTGGCCATGCCCGCGGTCCTGAAGGTCTATATTTCCCCGGACTGCCCCTTTTGTCCACAGACCGTGGAAACACTGGCCGGGCTGGCCCGCCGGCAGCATATGATCCATCTTGTTGTTATTGACGGGGTGCTGTTTTCGGAAAAGGCCGCCGCAGATAAGGTGGGTTCGGTGCCAACGGTGTTTTTGGACGAACAGTTTCGCTGGACAGGTTCTATACAGCTACCTGAAATTATAGATATCATGCTGAACCGGGATCCTTCCCAGCTCAGCAGTGAGACCTTGAAACAGATCCTCTACGACGGAAAAGCGGCTGAGCTGGCTAAAATGATGGCTGAAGCGGGCAGGATCTTTCCCGGCATTTATGAACTGCTGACGCATCCCCTGTGGCCGGTCAGGCTGGGCGCCATGGTGACCATTGAGTACCTGGCGGGTTTTAGAAGCGATCTGATTGTGGATGTGGTGAATGAACTCTGGAGACAGTTCGATGACGTCGAAGATCCGATAAAAGGCGATATTCTGTATTTGTTTGGTGAAACTGCGTCATCGGAGGTCCGGGTAAAGCTTGAAAAAGTGGTGAAGGGGGCGTATTCAAATCTGGTAAAAGAGGCGGCCTCAGAAGCACTGGCCGATTTTTGACAGGGGGCATGCGCATGCTTGATTTAATTGATCTGGATATACCGGAACTGGGATACTCCCGGTTTATTTCAGCCTGGCTTTATCAGGGAAGTGCCGGAACATTCCTGGTTGACGTGGGGCCTGCCTGCACTGTTGACGTATTGTGCCAGGCCCTTGCGGCAAGGGGGGTAAAGCGCCTGGACTGGATTCTGCTCACCCATATCCACATGGATCATGCCGGGGCTGTGGGCCATGTGGCGGATCGCTTTCCGGAGGCCAGGATCTTTTGCCACGAAAAGGCCGTCTCCCATTTGGTCGATCCGGGCCGGCTGTGGGCGGGCTCCTTAAAAGCGCTCGGCCGCGTTGCCGAGGTCTATGGCGAGATGCAACCGGTGGCTGAAAACCGGATTCTGACCGGCGGGAAAATTGACTTCGGCGACGGCATCCGCGTGCTGGATACGCCGGGGCATGCCGCGCACCATCTGTGTTTTGTATTCGGGGATCTTTTTTTTGGGGGTGAACTCTTCGGTATCTACCAGGCACTTGATGGGGACTTCTACCTTCGGCCCGCCACGCCGCCGCGGTTTGTGGCAGAGGCCTTTTTCGAATCGATGGCGCATGCAGCCCCTTACCTGAACCGTCGTCTCTGTTTCGCCCATTACGGATCCTACCCGGACGGGCGGGAGATTCTTGGCCTGGCCCGTGAACAGCTGAAGCTTTGGGTCGATGTCATCGGGGCACATTTGGAAACTCCGGACATGGAAGCCATCATATCCGATCTGGCTGAACACGATACCCGCTTCGGTCGGCTGAGGCAGCTTCCTCCCCGAATTTACGAACGTGAACGTTTTTTTATACAAAACTCCATCAAAGGCATCCACGACTATCTGAGTCCGGGCTAGCCCCTGCTTTTAGGCGG
>JAGYOT010000070.1 GCA_018399455.1 Desulfobacterales bacterium | reverse complement strand
TTTTTTGACACCGGCACTCCCAGGGGCGGCCTGCCCCCGAAACCTGTTTATGAAAGGGTGGCTGTTCGCTTTAAAAAAGAGGGGCGGCTACCTTAGGCTCAACAGCCGATATGGTCACGGAACATACCGGCAATAAAACAGGAAAGCCCTTTCATGTGCGCAAGAATCTGTTCCTCGCTTTTTTTGGGGTAATTCTTGGCGGTCAGTAAAATCCCATTAAGAGCGGCGATAAAGGACTGGGCGAAAATTTTGGTGTTCACATCCTTATTGTACGCTTTGAAAAAATCTTCAATCAGGCCGGTAAACAAACGGTTGGTGGTATTAATTTTTTCCCACAGGTCATTGCTGATGGACTCATCAAGCATAAACTGCAGCATGATATTCAACGGGCGGCCGGTACCAAAAAAATGGACAATATACTTTTCCGCTACCGCCTCGATGCAAAGCTCTTCGCAGCTGTCAATAATCTCGGCCACCTCTTTGACAAAGAGATCGCCGACCAGGTTGTAGGCTTCGGCAAAGAGATCGTTTTTATCCGGAAAATAGCTGTAAATCGCAGCCGGCGTAATGCCTACCTCGTCCGCGATGCTGCGCATCGTCACCTGGCTGAATGGTCGCTCGGCAAACATTTTTACCGCCACATCAAGAATAAACCGCTTCCGCGTCTCTCTTTCCTGGGCCTTTAAGTCCGAAAAATGGTTGAGTTTCGCCATAGTCAACTTTTCATTCTGAACCGGATTTAAAAAAACAGGCGATTACCAAGCTGCCGCTTCATTTTGATTTTGTATACACCATCAAAAACATGTTGACAAGTAAACGATGTTTAATTTATTTAACAAAAATTATTTTAATTCGGCAACCTTTGGCAAAGCTCTCGCAGCTGCACTGCAACTACCTCCTCTTGGAAAGGGGACAGAATTGATCCTGTCCCCGGCAGTGCAGGTTCACTGAGCGTCAAGCTATTTTATTTCGATTAACTCGATTAATACACCGTATGCTGATTTGGGGTGAATGAATATGTAATACGCCTTTGACCCTCCCAGGGGAATGTCCTTGTTTTCCACCTCAACCACCCTATCAGGAATAAACTTCACGCCTTTTGCCTTTAATTGTTTTACCATCTCTTCAATTTGGGTGACCCTTAAAGCGATATGGTTTAATCCTTCTCCTTTCTCCTTGATAAATCTGTCTACAACCCCCTCAGGGTCCGTTGCTCCGATGAACTGAAGCTGAGTCCCGGAAATTTTTTCAGACCTGACTTTGATCTTCTCGTGTGGAATCTGCCAGCTTAAAGGAAAGTCCATCCCGAATAATTCCTTGAAGTACGCCGCAGCCTTATCCGGTTCTTTTACCGCGATGGCTACCTCTTCGATCTGCACGACTTCTGGTTTTTCCATACAACCCCCTTTTAAACTCTGATAAAAAATGGTCAAAATTATTTTTAATTCCGGTTCCGGCGTCGCTTATGGTTTTGTTTTCGTTTGCTGTCCGGCCGTTTTGACCGCAACGCCATTGATGCCTCCTCGTTTGATCCTGGCCATGAAATAACAGGGCCTGTTATGCTGGCCATCAAAAACATATTGACAACTTAACGTCGTTTAATTTATTTAATCGACATTAATGAGTTAAATTTAAATTGATGATGACAAAAAGTCAAGCGGATAAATCCGGCATTTGGAATCCAAGGGATGCCGGCATCTCATGAAAAAGTGCAATGCATTGAATATGTTGCTGTTTTTTCTAAAGCGCCAAAGGCAGCCACTTCTGTATCGGCCCGAACAGCCACCGGCAACGGTTGAGACCTGCCCCGGGATTCAGGGGCATAGGCTATGGCAGTTCGGGAACCAGCGGACAATCCAACTTTTTATGGATGAGAGGAGAAAAGCATGACGGATGAAAGACCTTTTTGGAACATGGAAATGGAAACCCTGCCGCCTGAAAAACTGCACGATCTGCAAATGCAGAAGCTAAAAACGCAGCTTGCCTATTGTTATGAAAATTCAGAACTCTACAAAAAAAAGTTTGATGATGCAGGGGCGAAACCGCAGGACATTAAGACCTGGTCGGATTTTCGAAAGCTGCCTGTTTTTTTCAGGAACAAGGAAGATGAAAGGCAATCCCGCATGGAGTCAGAAGAAAAGTGCGGCCATCCTTACGGCATGCATCTCTGCGCAGCCGTTGAGTCCTTAATTGATGCCAGAACGACCACGGGCACCACAGGCATACCGACCTACTCCTACACATTTACAAAACACGACGCGAATCTATGGAAAGAGGCTTTGGCCAGAATGCTCTGGCGTGCCGGGGTCAGATCTCATGACGTACTCCTATACGGCTTAAATTTAGGGATTTATGCCGGCGGCATTATTGCCGACTTTTTCAGGGATTGCGGGATAGGCGCACAACTGGTTGAAACCGGGGTGGAAAGGGGGGCGGAGTTTATGCTCAATATTGCAAAGTCCACGAAACCCACGGTGATGTTCTGCACCCCGTCCTTCGCCCAATATCTGATCAAAAAAGCCCCTGAAATTACAGGTAAAGAAGTTAATGCCCTGGGCTTTAAAAAACTGCTCACAACAGGAGAGCCGGGGATCGGGCTGCCGGAGGTCAAAAAACTTGTTGAGAATGCCTGGGGTATAAGATGGTATGACGCGCTCGGACCCACCTCCCGCGGCAACAGTGTATCCTGCGATATGGATGAGTTTCAGGGAATGCACCATGTTGACCCGGATATCACGCTATGGCCGCAGGATCTTGTTGATCCGATCACAAAAGAGTCCATACCCGTTGAGGACGGAGCCATCGGCGAGGGTGTGATGACCGATCTTGAGCGCGAATCCTGCCCGTTTATCCGTTACGCTTACGGCGATGTGCTGCAGGTATTTACTGAAACCTGCAAATGCGGTGTCCCCGGCATCCGGTTCAAGATCGTCGGCAGAGCCGATGACATGCTGATCGTAAAAGGCGTCAATGTTTATCCGGCTGCCATAAAAGATATCATTGCCGCCTTTTATCCAAAACTTACCGGTGAAATGCGCATTGTTTTAACTGAAAAACCGCCCCGGGTCACGCCGCCGCTTAAAATGAAGGTCGTGTTCAGCGCCTCTTTGGAAAAACACCAGCTCAAAGAGCTGGACAAGGAGATAAAGGCAAAGATGCATTCGTCGCTTAAAGTAACCCCGGAAATTGAATTTGTTCCGGAAGGCAGTCTGGAGACCACCACGGGGAAAGCTCCTCTGTTTGAGAAGCGTTACGAATCGTAAAATAAGAGTTTCCGAAAACCGGTTGTTAACTCATTGCGGGGTACTAAATGTGGCGGGCTGAAGTGGAAGAGCTGGAAAGACGAAAAACCATCGCTTATATGATGGGCGGGAAGCAAAATATTGAAAAACAGCACAAAAAAGGAATGATGACCGTCCGGGAGAGAATAAACAAGCTGATTGATAACCATTCTTTTCTGGAGCGGGGCATTCTTACCGGGGCTTCAACTTATGACAACCATCAACCGGACAAGCTCGTCGGTTTGGTCCCCTGCCCTTTCGTTATGGGAATTGCAAGGATTGATGGTAAAAGGGTCGCGATACATGGCGACGACTACACCATAAAAGGCGCTTCGGTGGGCCGTTTATATAAGATTAAAGGCCGGTATTTCTCCAAGATGGCAAGAGCCTTCAGACTGCCGGTGATCAGACTGATTGAAAGCGGAGGCGGAACCATAAGAGAAATTGCTGAAATCGGCTATACCGAACTCCCTGATGCGCCGGCCATGTTTTTGATGGAGTTTCAGACGAAGGAATTCCAGGAGGCGGACTTCACCAATGTTGAGGCGTTTGCATGGGCGGGCTCTGCAGCACCCGAATTGATGGTAAACGTTCTTTCAGGCATCTGCAGCAAAACAGGATCCAAACTTCTAACAGGTTACGGCAGCACCGAGGTGTGCGGGTTTGTAACTTATACGGAAAAGGATGACGACATTAGCACCCTGCTCCACACCGCCGGCAGGATCGCGGAGCCATTTGAGCTGAAAATCGTGGACGACAGCCGCCGGGAGATGGAGGATTTCCAGATTGGAGAAATTGCTGTTCGCGGGCCTTTCATGTTTTCACGATACTGGAATATGCCTGAACAGACGGGGAAGGTTCTGGACAGAGAAGGCTGGTATTACACCGGCGACCTGGCCTATAAGGATGAGCGCGGCTATATCCACATAACCGGCCGGACCTCGGAGATGTTCAAATCAGGGGGAGAAAACGTATATCCAAGAGAGGTGGAGGAGGTTATAGAGCTTGACCCTGCGGTACTTTTCGCAGCTGTCATTGCTGTTCCGGATGAAGTATACCAGGAGGTAGGCTGGGCTTATATCATGCTGCAGCCCGGAAAAGAGACCACTGAAGAATCCGTGGAGGCCATATGCCGCGAGAAACTCGCCAACTACAAGGTGCCCAAGAAATTCTTCATACGCTCCGGTCTGCCCCTTTTGCCAAACGGCAAAATCAACAAATCGACATTAAAGGAAGAGGCGCTTGGTATGCTGGACGAAAAATAGAGATGCAAAAAATGATGGCTTCACAAAAAGTCCAATATCTGCGTTGCGCTGCAGCCCTCTACTCTGAAAGGGGACAGGCTTAAGCCTGTCCCCCGGGAGGGTACGCTGCATTCCCCAGGATTTGCGACGCCCTCTGATCTTAAATTGGGCTTGAACTTTTTACTTTGCCATCCCAAGCTGAGTTTTTACGAGTGCATCAAATTTAAAAACGCCAGTTAAAAAAAATCATCGCCGGCGCAACAGAATATGGGAATTCGCTGAACCATTTATTCTCACTAATTACGTTAAGAAGTCCAAGCTGGGCACCGTCTTCTGAAGCCTCAGCAAAATTCAGCACTCCCAACTGGAAGCCGCTCATCTGGCGGGCGTAGTTTACCAGGCCGCTTTGAAAACCCTCGAAATGTTGATTGGTGTAGTTAATCAAGCCCCCCTGCCAGCCTATAAATTCGTTTTTGGTATAATTTACACACGCCCAGTGAACCCCCCTGTAACTATTGGCATAGTTAAGCACCACGCCCCAGCTGAAACCGCTGCTATTGCGGATACTCCCGTTCACAAAGCCCAGCGACAAAGCTCTCTGCGGATTTTCGCCCCAGATATTCAGCGTCAGGCCCTCAATCACGACGTTGCGATCCTGTATGGCCATATCCGGCGTCAAACTCGCCTGAAAAGGACGGGTTTCCGCAATATCCGGGGCTGTCTCCTCCTTGGGAGAGTTGCTGTCTGCAAACGCCCCGGGAACAACAATCAGTGAAACCGTCAAAAAAACAATCAATGGAAATAAGGTAAAAAACTTACTCATCTTGTTTTTCCTTTTCAAAAAATTTTTAATTTTCTTTTTGGCGTCTTTTCCAATTACTCAGCAAAGGGACCGACGAGCTGCAGCAAAAGCTCAAGCAGCCGTTTTTGCCGCCCCAAGGTCCTATACTGCTTACAAATAAAATATAACCGCTTTACCTGCCTTATCAATACAATTCACATCCTGAGGGACAATTCACATCCTGAGGTGATAAACAATGAGCGGTATTTGAGCAGCCCCGGGGAATTCATGAACCGGCCTGCTCATATGTCTCTTTCAGCTTGCTCTTCATAATCTTGCCCACCGGCGTGAGCGGCAGTTCAGATTTAAAAACAATCTGCCTGGGCACCTTATAATCCGCCAAATGCTTTCTGCAATAGTCTTTGATTTCCTGCTCGGTCGGGGTTTCACCGGGTTGCGGGACAATGTAGTAGCGACCCACCTCTCCCAAAACGGAGTCGGGAACGCCGATACCGGCTGCCATGGCGAGCTTGGGGTGCTTGGTGAGAAGATTTTCCACTTCCACCGGATATACATTGAAGCCCCCCTGGATAAACATCTCTTTTTTGCGGCCCATCAGAATAATATAGCCGTCTTCGTCGAGGTAGCCCATATCTCCGGTCTTTAGCCAGCCCTGAGCATCAAACGCGGCTTTTGTCTCCTCAGGCATGCAAAAGTAGCCGGAGACAATGGCACCGCCCTTAAAACAAATTTCACCGGTTTCCTTGGGAGGAAGGGTATTTCCGGATTCATCCACCACCTTGACCTGGAAATCCCCGATCGGTTTTCCGATGGATTTAACGGTATGGTCGAAATCGCTTTCCCAGGGCGAGAGGACCACTGCGCCGGAGGACTCGGAGAGTCCATAGAGGTTCATGACCGTCGCGTTGGGATAGCTTGCATGCAGGCGTTCGAGAAGGGCCGGTTCGGCGTTTGAGCCGCCGGTTATGACCAGCCGGATGGTGTCTGTATTGACTGTCTTGAACCCCTGGTCCATCAGTAGCAGGCTGTGCATGGTGGGTACGCCCACAGCGATCGTGTTTTTATAAGTTTTCATGGCTTCAACAATGGCAGGCGGATTGAAAACGGGTATGAGAATGCAGGTGCCGCCGGCCAGGAGATTGGTCAACACACCGCAGGTGATTCCACCCACATGGTTAAATGGAAGGGCCAGGGGGAAGAGATCCGCGGCGCTGGCGCGGGTGTGCTCGGCCTGGGCCCTGGCCGATGCAAGCTGACTCTTGTGCGAAATGGCGGCTCCCTTAGGCTGACCCGTTGTACCGGAGGTGTAGATGATAATAATAAGATCCTCCGGCGTGACGGCGTTTTTTGCCCGATTCAGCCGGTCCTTGTCAACCGGGGTTTCAAGGAGAGCTGAAAATTTCGTGCTGCCGGAGAACCCCCCTGGCCCGAGAAAGATAAAATCCTTTACCGAAGGGATTCTTTCGCGGAAGGAATCAAAAAATTCAACGTAATCCATATCTCCCAGTTCCGGAAGGGTCAGAATCGCACGGGATTGGCTGTGATTGATAATATAGTCCAGCTCCGTTTCCCGGTATCGCACGTTCAGGCCCACCACCACGGCACCGATTTTGGCTGCGGCAAAATAGGTATAGAGCCATTCCGGCTGGTTCAATCCGATGATGCCAATACGATCGCCCTTCTCAAAACCCAGGTCGAGAAGCCCGCAGGCGACATGATCTGCAGCCTCGGACACATCCCTGAAAGTGATTTCCTGTCCCTGAAAAACATAAGCAATTTGGTCACTGTAAGAAGTGGCAGCTGATTCAAGGGCTTCCCAAACGAGCCGAGTGTCGGAGTAGACTGTCATGGTTAACCTCCTTTTTATCCTTTTTAATTTGGCGATGCAGGTTTAAGTTGGCGATACAGGCAAAACATCTGTCATCAGTCTCTGCTTCCGTGTCGGATTTAACCTTCCTTGCCGCAATCACTAAAATATATCAAATACGTCCCGGCTAAATCTCCCGACGGGCTTTGACCGGAACAAAGGTTACAATTCCGGAAGGGCGCTACCTGGAATCATAATCAAACAGGATCTCCACCCGCCTGTTCTGCGCCCGGCCTTCCAGGGTCTGATTCGATGCCATCGGATTTTGTGGGCCAAGCCCTTTTGCGTCGATCTGGTTTGGTTCCACCCCGTTTCCGATAAGGTAGCTTTTCACCATATTCGCCCGAAGTCCGGAAAGGTATCGATTATATGCCGGATCACCCCGTGAATCCGTGTAGCCCACCACATTTGCCTTGAGTCCGGGCTCGTTTCTAAGAAGCCGCTTTGCCTGGTCCAGCGTTTCGAAGGAACGCTGAGTGAGTCCATAGTCTTCATTCAAAAAATAAACGACAAGCTTTTCATGCGCTTTCGGCCTTGCAGCAGCCTGGAGAGACGCTTTAGCCTTTGATTCAGCCGGAACGGCGGCATCATCACCGACGTTCTCTGTTTGAGCCGGTTGTACGTTCTGTTGGTTTTCTTGAATCGCAGGCTGTGTATCAGGGGGGGGCGCTGGTATCCTCTGCTGCACCAATGATTGGACGGCTGGTTCCGCCCCGTCCGAATTCGAAGGCCGGGTTTTCCTTCCGGCATCGCCGGCAGATTCCGCAGCCTGGTTCTCC
>JAGYOT010000007.1 GCA_018399455.1 Desulfobacterales bacterium | reverse complement strand
TTTCCATCAGGTTCCGCCCTGGCAGGCCGAAGGCATCAATGGTCTGCCGGTCCATTTCCCTCATTTCATCCGCTGTGACGACAAGCATGGATATATCCTTTCGCTAAATTCCTACAATTAAAGCTCTCATTTCGCGAACAGCCTTCTCCATGCCCACCAGGGCGGCCCGGGCCACAATGCTGTGGCCGATGCTGTATTCATCAATTTCGGACAGCCCGTGAAAGGACTTGATCGTGTTGTAGCAGATCCCGTGCCCGGCATTAACGCCCAAATCAAGGGCCTTGGCCCTTTTGGCCGCAGTTTCGATGTCAGCAAACGCCGCTGATTTTTCATTCGGTTTTTTGACATCGCAAAAACGTCCGGTATGGATCTCGATCATATCTGCGTTCAGTTCACGGGCCTTTTCGATCTGGCGGCGATCCGGGTCAATGAAAAGGCTGACCGGTATGTCCCGGCCATGCAGGGCTTCAATCGCGTTTGAAACGGTGTCGGTCAGGGCGATGGCATCAAGACCGCCCTCAGTGGTGATTTCTTCACGCCTTTCCGGCACCAGGGTAACCAGGTCCGGTTGGACGTCGGCTGCAATTTGAAGCGTTTCCGGTGTGGCGGCCATCTCCAGAATCAGCTTGGATAGAACCGTCTGTTTCAGCAGGTACAAATCCCGGTCCTGGACGTGCCGGCGATCGCCTCGTAAATGAACGACAATCCCGTCCGCACCGCCGAGTTCAGCCAGCACGGCCGCTGCCACAGGATCGGGATAGTCCGCCCCCCGGGCCTGGCGGAGGGTAGCGATATGATCAACGTTAACCGCAAGTCCAGCCATAGTAAATTTTCCTGCCTTTTATTCAAACTCCAGGTCTATTGGTTTTATCAGATCAAACAGGACGCTGCTTTTCTCTTCCATCAATCTTGCGTCTGTTTCGCCGGTTTCATGGTCATAGCCGTAAAGGTGGAGAATCCCGTGAATCAAAAGCTCTTTGAACCGCGCCGCCAGGCTGATATCCATCTCGCCCGCCTCTCTTGCGGCCGTATCCATGGATATTACCACATCGCCCAGAAGCTCCGGGTTGATTTCGGAAAATTCGCCTTCGTTCATCGGAAAGGCGATCACGTTAGTGGCGCCCTGCCGGTTTAGATACTGCTCATTTAACTCGGCAATGCCGGTGTCGTCAAGCAGCAATACAGAAAGTTCGCCTTCAGGACTGCCCAAGGCGTTTAAGAGAGCTTGGGCTGCTTTCCGTATTGCTTCCGTTGATAGTTGGAATCGGCTCTGGCGGTTGTCGATCAGAATCGCCATTTTTCCCTCGCGGCTGTTCCGGTGTCAGCTTTTCTGATTTGGGCTCCGGATACTCCACCCGGTGATGGTAGATCCCGTTTAAAATTTTGTTGAAACTTTTGGCAATCTTATGAAGGTCCGCCAGGGTCAGCGGACATTCATCCAGCTGATTGTCGGAAAACAGTTTGTTGATCAGTTGCTGGACCAGTCCCTGGATGCGTGAGGGCGTCGGATGCTCCAGGCTTCTTGAGGCGGCCTCAACGACATCGGCCAGCATGACCAGGGCGGTTTCCCGGGTTTGCGGCTTGGGACCCGGGTAACGGAAATTGTCGATGTTGATGCAGGCCTCTTTTTTTTGCCTTTTGGCCTTTTCATAGAAATAGGTGATCAACGTGGTGCCGTGATGCTGCCTGATGGCATCAATGATTTCATTGCCCAGCTTTTTTTGCCGGGCCAGCTCAACGCCGTTTTTGATGTGCGAAATCAGAATCAGGCAGGACATGGACGGTGCCAGCTTGTTGTGGATATTTTTGCCATCCTTTTGGTTTTCAATAAAATACAGAGGGTTTTTCAGCTTGCCGATATCATGATAATAGCCGCAGACCTTGGCCAGAACAGGATTGGCGCCGATTTCAGAGGCTGCGGCTTCGACCATGGAGCCCACAATGACGGAGTGATGATAGGTGCCGGGCGCTTCGAGCATGAGACGCCGGAGCAGGGGCTTGTCCAGGTTGGCAAGTTCAAGCAGGGTACTGTTGGTTCGATAGCCGAAGGCCATTTCTATCAAGGGAATGACCCCCGCAGTGATGATTCCGGCAATAACACCGCCGGCAAAGGCGAAGGTCCAGTCCCAAAAGAGCTTGATGCCGCTGAAATCCGCCATGTAAATACTGACTACCGTAGCCAGAACCATATTTAAGGCGCCAAGTTTTGCTCCGGCCTGGATAAAGCCCTTGCTTTCCTTGCAGCTTCGGCACCAATAAGCCCCCACCACCCCGTTTAGCAGAAAATAAAGACAGAATCCGTAGCTGTTTTCAAAGGCCATGGCCGTCAGGAGGCCCATCACAATCGCAAAGGGGAAGGCGATGGAATAGCCCAGGAATTGGCAGAGGGTCATGGCGCCCGCCGCAATCGGGATGCTGTAATAAATGGATTCCTCGGATATCGCAAAGGGCGCCTGCGGTGCCAGCACCTGGGTCAGGGAAACCGACAGCTGCAGGATCAACAGAATCAGGATCACGACAAAACCGATAAAACATAGGTTCTTATTCTGGTATAACAGAAGCTCGCTCTGATACTTGAGGTGAATAAAATAGGTGATGGTCAATAGGGCCAGGATGATAAGGGCGGTGCCCATGCCTTTTTTTAAAAGCTCGTTTTTTCCGCTCTGGTTTTTTAAAGCCTCAAGCTTTAACATGTGCGTTGGCGTCACCCGCTCGCCTTCACGCAGGATCATCTCGCCTTTTTTTATTTTGTAGAGGGTCGGCTTGATGGATGCCTGGGCCTTTTCCTGACGGCGCTGGGTTTCACTGCGGTTTAAGGTGATATTGGGCCGGATCAGCCTTTGGGTAAAATCGACGATCAGATTGGAAAGCGAGTAATCAAGGTCTTTAAGCAGGGTTTCTCCGGTTGTGCGCACCATGCTTTTGGCTTGGTCAAGCCCGTAGAAATGTCTAAAATCCTGTATCTTTCGTTCAATCTGGGAACCCACTGTTTTTAAGATGATGCCCTTGCCGGCCTCTCTCAAAAGCAATTCCTTATTGCCCACGATCCCGTTGTCAAGGATTTTGGCAAGAATTTGAATGATGCGCGCCGGAATTTCCGAAGAGAAATGCTCGCGCTGAAGAATCTGGTAGGCCCCTTTGTTTACAGCAATTCCCAGCTTGTCTTCAAACTCAGGCTTGAGTTCCAGAATCCGGTTTTCAACGGCATCCATTTGAACCGGCGGTTCACTTCTTTCAGCTACCTGTGCATTGGCTTCATAGACGGCGCGCGGCAGACTGAAAGCCTGCCTGATTTTTTCCGCAAGGCTGTCGGCCAGGGATTTGTCGTTGTCATAAACCGTTAAAACCGCGTCCGCGGCTTGTTCTTGTTTTTTCCGCGTGGCCTCTTTGTCCTCGATCAGAAGGTCCCTGGGCGCCTTAATGTCCCTATCCGCCACTTCACCGATTTCATAACTCGGCTTGGAGATAATGAGCTTCGGATAAAGAATGAAGGTGGCAATAACGGTGATTACCGCCAGGATCCCGATCAGGGGCGCCGTATCCGTGATAAAACGGCTTTTTAGTGAAATATCTGTACGTTTATTTGCCATAAGGCTTCACGTGCCGGGTTCGGAATAGTGTTTCTCATAAGCGTTGATAATCTTCTGGACCAGCTTGTGCCGGACGACATCACGCTTTGAAAAATAGATGAATCGGATGCCCTCGATGTCGCTTAGAATTTCCTTGGCTTCGATCAGACCTGAGGCCCGGTTTTTTGGCAGGTCGCTTTGGGTGATATCACCTGTGATAACGGCTTTGGAGTTGAATCCAATGCGGGTGAGAAACATTTTCATCTGCTCGGAGGTCGAGTTCTGGGCCTCATCGAGAATAATAAAGGAGTCGTTTAATGTTCGGCCGCGCATGAAGGCCAATGGTGCGACCTCAATCGCTCCCTGCTGCATCAGATTGGATGCTTTTTCGAAGCTCATCATATCGTGCAAGGCATCGTATAAGGGCCTTAAGTATGGATTGACCTTTTCAGCCAGATCCCCGGGCAAAAACCCCAAAGCTTCGCCCGCCTCCACGGCCGGGCGGGTTAAGATAATCCGATCAACCTGTCTCTTTGTCAGGGCCGATACCGCCATGGCCATGGCGAGATAGGTTTTGCCGGTACCAGCCGGACCGATGCCGAACACAATATCATAATTGCGGACAGCATCAATATAAGATTTCTGCATCGGACTTTTGGGAGTAACGGTCTGTTTCTTCGCCGTCACATAGACGGTGTCCATAAAAATGTCCTTGAGCTTAACCGTGTGATCCCGGGCAAGCACGTTAGCGGCATAATCCACGTCATTGGGGTAAAGCGGGTAGCCGTCCTTTAACAGACCGTAAAGCTGATTTAAAATATTGCGGGCAAGTTCCACGCCGATGGAATCTCCCCTGATGAACACTGTGTTGCCGCGGGCCTGTATGACCACATCGGCGGCATCGGCAATTCGCGACAGATTCTGATTCTGCCCGCCGAAGAGCTCAATGGCCAGATGATTCTCAGGCAGTGTCAGTTCGGATTTGGTATCTTTTTCGTAATTGCCCATTATTAGCTATGATTTTATGCAGCTGGTCATGGCCGTGAAGTTCTTGAGATCCGGTGCCAGCTTTCGGTTATCGTTTTTTGCTGCATTGTTAAAAACCGGCAGATATCTGATCTAGCAACGGTACCCATAAAAAAATCACATTAATAACTATAATGAATGAATACAAGAGATTTCTACAGAGAATTCCCTTGACCGCGGGGCTTTTGATTTAGTAATGTAACAACTTGATAAAATACCAATTTTTTTGTGCCAAAAATTTTCATCACATGCGTGATTTTGGGAATGTAAAACAATGAACCCTGTAGACATGGGAATTGTCGTTATCCTGGGCTATTGCATTATCCTTGGCCTGTTCAAGGGCTTTATCAGGGAGGCGGCCTCAATTATTGGTGTTATCGGCGGATTTTATGCGGCCTATGTCGGCTACCATCTTGTTGTTCCGGTTTTTGCCGGTTTTATAGAATCTGCGGCCGGCCAGGCGATTGCCGCTTTTATTACGGTTTTTGTTGCCGTTTGTCTGATTGTGAATCTGATCGGTGTTCTTTTACGGTTTCTGCTCAAAGTTGTTTTGCTGGGGGCGGTGGACCGGTTCCTGGGGACTTTCCTGGGGGCGATGAAGGGCGTTATCCTGGTATCCTTAATATTTGTCGTGATGATTACTTTTCTGCCCATCGGCGGCAAGCAAATGGTTGCCCGGTCTCAGCTGGCCCCTTATGTCAATTCGGTTTCCCGGACCTTGGTGCGTGTGGTACCGAAGGAAAAACGCAGCGCGTTTATTTACAACATGGAGGAATTAAAAAGAAACTGGTCCGCAACGCCGTCCGAGAAAAAAGAGTAGCCTGAACTGAGGCGTATTTTTTCCCCGTAAGGCTTGATTTTCATCGTTTATTACAAATTCACGGTTTCTGAATTTTTTTTAAAATACTGGTCGATAAACCGCCGGTGACTGTCAAAGGCGATCTCCGGAAGTTCCGGATAGTCAAACCAGCCAAGGGCGTCTGCATCATCGCCGGCTATCGGACTGCCGCTGTAGGATTTCACCAGAAACCCCACCATCAGGACCGTATCATAATATGTACTGTGATTTGTGGCGACGCCCAGGAGCTCGTCGATTTTTCCCTCCAGGCCGGTCTCCTCATTCAACTCCCGTAATGCAGCACTTTCGGGGGTTTCCTGAAGCTCCATGAAACCACCGGGAAGACACCACCAGCCTTTTTTGGGCGAAACGCTGCGTTTGACCAGCAGCAGGCGCCCTGCGGGATCGATTGTTACCAGACAGGTGGCGGGAACAGGGTTTTCATAAATGGGGATGCCGCAGTTCTCGCAAAAAAATCGAAGCTGGCCGCCCACTGATTTTCTGGTCAGCGGGCGGCCGCAAAAATGACAAAAACTTTTTTGTCTCATAAGGCGTGTTAATTTCCGGGGGGGATCCCTTCAGTTACTGGCCGCTGTCCGTTCCGCGATTTTATCGGGCGTCCATTGCGAGGGGTCCTCGATCCGTTTGGCTTTGACACCGGCATCAAAGGAGCCGGCTTCCAGAATCGTTTCAATCGCCAGTCCCGCCGTGTTGTGGCTGTTTAACACATTGACCAGCATGTTGTAGACAAAATCCTCCACCCGTTTGACCATGCGCTTGCGAACGCTTCGGGCCTGGCCCAGCAGGCTGTTTTCAAAGGGAAGGTTAAGTTTTTTATAATCTCCCTTTTTGAGTCCTTTGGCCGCGGCATAGGCTTTCATCTGCTCCCACATCTCCTCGGTGACGCCTTCATCCTTTATTTTAATAAAGTTTCCGGTATCATCGAGCTGGGCATTGCCGTAATCATTGACCTTCAATCCCCATGAGATCATCTGCAGGGCGGTTGCCACATTGGCCTTGGTGGTTCGGGTCTCGGCTGCAATTTTTTGT
This sequence comes from Desulfobacterales bacterium, assembly GCA_018399455.1. Lineage (GTDB taxonomy): Bacteria > Desulfobacterota > Desulfobacteria > Desulfobacterales > Desulfosalsimonadaceae > M55B175. The sequence continues at coordinate 7,850 of JAGYOT010000007.1, read as the reverse complement.
AGCCGCTGGCTGCTGTTTCCTGAAGTGCCATGCTGGGCGCCGGAGACATTGTAGTTTTCAATGGCTTGATGGATGCGCGCGGTCAGATCAACCTGAATACCGTCATCGCCGGCTTCGAGGCCGTGAGTGGTGCCGTTGTTTAAGGCAATCCAGTCCGGGAACATGTCATGGGCGTTTAACCCCTGAATCAGAAACAGGGCTTCTTCAGGGGTGGAAATGCCTTCTTTGCCTTTAATTTCTCCGATTTCGGTTTCATATCCCGCCCAGCCGGGAACGTAGGGATTGAGTTCAATATTGGCCAGCAGGTTTTCCTCATCGGGAAGATGGGAGGCGTCAATAGCGATCGAGGTGATGCCCGCATCAAAAATTGAGGGGATTTCGGTTTTGGCGGGTTCGATATCCTCCTTTTTCTTAATCCCATAATGATCGGCATGGATGGCCACCGGCACGGCGATGTTTAATTCATTGCAGATGGCATTGACCTGGCGCGCCAGGTTCCAGTAGTTGACGGCACAATAGGCGTTTGCCCCGCCTTCGGATTTGGCAATCTCCAGCATGATCGCGGCATTGGCGCGCTGGGCGGCCTTTAAAGCCCCCCGGATGACGAAATAATTCCGGCCGTTGGCCGCTATGGCGATGGCCTTGCCCTTTTTCAGCATGGCGCGGTCAATGAACTTGCCGCTCACGATAAGCGCTCTTGAATTCGGGAAAAGTTTGACAATATTGGGTGGGCGGCCGATTTCCAGGGCTTTTTCAAACTGTTTCAAATCTGTCTGATGGGGATCGCTCATGTTCTCTGTCCTCCATGCGTTATCAGTTATCATTACGCTTGATTGCTGTAAAAAGATAAGCCGATGATTCCAATCATGTCAAGGAGATTAGAAACTTTTTGTATTCCCCGTGCATTGGATATGGTAATCAGGGCCTTAGATAGTGCCTGAACGAAAACTGTCTTTTTTGCCAATATCTGTGTCAGGCTCAAATTTTAATCCTCAAAATACTTCGGGTATGTCTGCGGTTAAAATTTTCGCCTTCCTTGATCTTAACAAAAAATCCTGGTTTTCGTTCGGGCACTAAATACTTTTTTTCCGGGTGGCGGCATCCGGGAATAGCAAAGGTGAGACGTATTACTTTGGCCCCAGGACCATATTCATGGTTCGCCCTTCGAGTTTTGGCGGCTGCTCAATAGCCGCAAACTCGGCGGCTTGTTCGGCAATCAGGTTCAACAGTTCTCTTCCCCGGTCTGTCAGAGTGATTTCCCGGCCCCTGAAGACCACGGTCACCTTGACTTTGTTTCGCTTTTCAATAAACTTCCGAATATGACCCAGCTTGACTTCCAGATCATGGGTATCGGTTTTGGGGCGAACTTTTATTTCTTTGACCTGTATTCGACTCTGCTTTTTCTTGGCCTCTTGCTGTTTCTTGTCCTGCTGGTATTTGAAACGGCCGTAATCCATGATCTTGCAGACCGGTGGATTCGCATTGGGAGAGACTTCAACAAGATCGAGTCCAAATTCTTCAGCCGATGCCAGAGCAGCTTGGATCGGGATGACGCCCAGCTGATTGCCGTCCGGATCAATGACCCGCACTTCCTTTTCTTGTATTTCATGGTTGGTTCTGGCTGTACTGCCGCCCTGTTTCTTTCTAGCTATGCCGACACCTCCTGGATTTAGATGGATGCATTTTTAACATTTACATTTATATAAAAAAATACTATATTAAACATTTATTTTAACAGATCAGACGCGTGATGCAAGCAAAAAACAAATAGTGAACGCTTATTCCATCGCCGGGGCAGCTGTTTTTTATCGATATGATCAATTCTATCCCGGCTCATTTAGCATGTTCCCGGAGAAAACGCAATTGTCTTTTTTGGCTGTCTGAAGGGAGGCCCCCAAAAAAAGCCATGATATCCGAAGCAATGACCGAGCTGTCCCTTGACAGTTCCTTTACTTTTAGATGCGCCCCCGGCATATCCTGTTTTAATTTGTGTTGCCGTGATTTGAATCAGTTCCTTACCCCTTATGATATTCTGCGGCTCAAGCGGCATTTTGGTATGACTTCAAGCGATTTTCTCAGGCGGTATACCGCGGTTCATACAGGCCCGCAGACCGGACTGCCGGTCGTGACGTTAAAGCCCAAAGAAAAAGTGTTTTTGACATGCCCGTTTGTTGTTCCCGAGGGCTGCCTGGTTTATGAAAATCGCCCTTCATCCTGCCGGATATACCCGCTTATTCGGATTCTGTCCCGATCGCGTGCCTCAGATGAAGACCTGCTCCGGTTCGGCCTGGATGTGATCGCTGAAAAGATTCGTCAAGCGGCCGGAGAGGTTGAAGATGAGGCTTGACGGCAAGGTTGCCCTTGTACTTGGCAGCATCAAAGGCATCGGAAAAGCGGTGGCGCTTGCGCTGGCACGCCGTGGAGCCATGATCGCCGCTACATATTATGATTGGATAGAGGCGCTGCCGGACTTGAAGGCCGATTTGGCAGAGACCGGCCGGGAGCATCTGTTGGTGCCCGTGAATCTCAGGGATACCGAGCAAATCGCTGGCCTTCTCCGGCAAGTGATGGACCGGTTTGGCCGACTGGACATTCTTATTAATAATATTGAGCGTGGCGGCTGGCCGGTGGTGCACGGCGCCTATACCAGATCCCAGTGGGATCTGGAAATGGAAACCACGTTAAGGGCCAAGCAATGGGTTTTTGAGGCGGCGCTACCTTATTTGAAAGAGGGCGGCGAAGGCTGTGTGATTAATTTTTCATCTATTGCCGGCGTTGTGGGTCGAAGCGGGCCGGCGAGCTATGTGTTCAATGACGCTTATGCGGCAGCCAATCGCGGTGTTTCTCTTTTCACGGAAACCTGGGCCCGCCTGGGAGCGCCCGAAGTCAGGGTAAATGAGCTTATGCTGGGCTTTTTTGAGACCCGGCATGCGCAAAAAACAAGAGGTTGGGGGCTTTTGGAGGAGAAGCACCAGCAGGCTCTGCTGGCGCACACGCTGCTGGGCCGTACCGGCAGGACCGATGACGTGGTCAGGGCCGTTTTGTTTCTCGTTGCGGATGCCCCTTATATGACGGGATCTGTGATTCGGCTGGACGGCGGCTATGTGCTGGGGGGAGAGCAGGTTGCACCGATGCCGGAAGGGGTCGAATAAATCGGGCCTGAACCTGGATTCGGGTCTCGGTCGGACACAGGAGCGGCCATTACTGCAGGGGGCAGTCTTAACTAATAACAATCGAAGGAGGCCTAATTAAATGGATGTACTCAGAAACAGCGCTAAAATTCCTCCTGTTCAACTGACAGCGAACAGTACCTTCAAGTTCGCCTGCCACAAAGGCTTGTCGTGTTTTACGCGTTGCTGCAGGGGCATTAATATCACCTTAACCCCGTATGATATCATTCGGCTTAAAAACAGGATGCAGATTACCTCTGATGAGTTCCTGGCCATATACACCGTCCCGCATCTGCTGGAAAAAACGGATCTCCCTGTCGTTACACTGAAAATGATGGATGATGAGGACAAGTCCTGTCCGTTTGTGCGCGAGGAGGGCTGCATTGTGTATGAAGATCGACCGACCACCTGCCGCTATTACCCGCTGGGCGTTGGTTCCCTGAGCCACAAGGAACAGCAGACCGAGGGGTTTTATTTTTTTGTTCAAGAGGACCATTGCCGCGGATTTGAAGAAGACAGGGAATGGACGGTGGATGAATGGCGGCGGGACCAGGGCGTTGATATCTATGACGCCGTTAATGCCGAATGGACGGATTTGATTGTCCGGAAACGATCCATTCCCTCCAATATCCGGCTGACCCAAAAAACCAAAAACATGTTTTTTACCGCCAGTTATAACATCGATCAGTTCCGGCGGTTCGTCTTCGAGAGCAGTTTTCTGGATCTTTATGACGTGGATAAAAAGACGGTTGAAAGAATTCAGGCCGACGAGCTTGAACTGCTTGAATTCGGGTTTCAGTGGCTTCGCTGGCTTTTGTTCAAAGAAGGTGATTTTCACATCAATGAAGCGGCGGCGGCATCGCGCCGGAAAAAGACGGATTCAAAAGGGTAGACGCGCCATCATGGCGATCCGGAATGAAATACAAATCGGCGCTCAAAAAATTTGAGCGCCGATGGCCGGGTATGTCCCGAAAAGGAGGCAGGCTTACCTAATAAGCCTCGTAATGCAGTCCTTTCCAGTACTTTTCATTATTCAGGCGTTCATCAATATCAATGTTGAAGAATTCGGCGGCGGGCCTGAAGATTTCAGGAGACTTGGCCTGTACGGTGCGCGCAGCCGTCAGAAGCTGATCAAGTCCGTTTTTTGTCAGCCTTCCCAGGGGCCTGCGGCACGCCCCGGCGGGGAGTTCCAGAATTTGCATGAGGGTTTTAATGGGCAGAGGGTTCCGGGCCTTGCAGACCACGTCACCGTAGCTTGTGCTCTCCGTGGTTTTGATTGAAACCAGATTAAAAAGAGGGTCCAGGGCATTTTTAAGCTTTTCTGCGCCGGCCGTGTCGCCCTGGTTTAAGAGGGTTACCATGTCGGTCACGGCCTTGGGGGCAATGTTTGATATGACGGAAATAACGCCCGATCCCTTGATTTCAGGATCTGTCATCATATCAAAGGTCAGGCCGTCATCGCCTGAGAGCAGAATAAAGTCCGGGCCGCAGCATTGACGTGTGGCCCGCATGTTATCAAGGCTGCCGGTGGCTTCTTTGACGGATTTCACATTGGGATAGGTGGCGGCCAGAATGGCGATGTCGGCGGGAAGCAATTGAGCGCCGGTCCGGCCCGGAATGACATACGGGATGATCTGAATGTCGGGAAATTGAGCGGCCACCGGTTCCATATATTCTTTTCGGATTTCGATTGAACTGGGGCCATTGTAATAGGGATCGACGAGGAGTACAGCTTCTATGCCTGTTTTTGCCGCGTGTGCAGTTGCCGAAAGCGTTTCTGCCGTGTTGTTGCTGCCGGTGCCGGCTATACAGGCGCATTTCTGTCTGGTTTTTTCGGCAATAGTGTCAATCAATGTAATATGTTCATCCCAGGACAGGGTCGGACTCTCGCCGGTGGTTCCAACCGCCAGAATACCCGTAATTCCGCTGGCAATCTGGAAGTCAACGATTCGGCTCAACCCATCATAGTCTATGCCATCCCCGGCAAAAGGGGTAATTAGTGCGGTAAAACAGCCAGCTTGCATAATGCCTCCTGAAAACAATTGACAACTGTGAGATGCATCTACGACAGGGTTATTTGTAAAAAATTTAGTTGACTGCTGTCAATCAAAAACATTGGTCAAAACATGGCTAAAAGGCTTGGGCGGGGTCCAGGTTTCCGCCCCGGAGGGCAAGGACCCTCAAGTGCTTGCGGGCCTCGGATTTTGCTTGACAATCAAGCCGGATTATCTTTAGTCTCAAAACTTACATACGGGCCGGCCCGTTCGGCGGCTTAATCCCGAAAATTGGAAGAGGTAAAAATAATGTCGGAAAACCAGACAATTGAAGACTATATACAGGAACAGCGGTTTGCCCTGCTGTCCAATCCGGAATGCGGCAATACGCATTACAACCTGGCCACTGCGCTGTTGAGTATCAAAAGCATTGCCGAAGCGGAGAAGGAGTTCAAGGAAGCCATCAACTGCAGCCCCAATCTTGCTGAAGCCTACGTCCAGTTGGGCGGCATTTGTCTTCAGCGCGGAGACCTGGACGGATGCCTGGCCTACAATCAGCGGGCGATTACCGCCAGACCCCGCTTTGCCGAGGGTTACGGCAATATCGGCTTTGCGCATATGCAAAAGGGCAACTATGAGAAAGCGATCGAATTCCTTGAAAAAGCCGTCCAGTTTAACCAGTATTTCATCCAGGGGTATGCCACCCTGGCCAACGCCTATTTGTTCAGCGGACAGATTGATAAGAGCATTGAGGTCAGCCTTAAAGCACTTGAAATTGATGAAAAGTTTGCCCTGGCCCACAACAATCTGGCCATTGCTTATCTGGAGAAAGGCTCGCCGGCAGAGGCGGTGAAACACTGTGACAAAGCCCGGGAACTGGGCTATGAAGTGGCGCCGGAAATTGTCAGGGAAATTGAACCTCACAGACAGTGAATTCGCTGTGGCGGGCAGCGGCGGGAGAATATTTTGATTCGGCTGCATTTTGAACCCCTTCGTTTCCTTTTTTATTGACAAGCTGGCCGGGAAATTTTATAAAAACAATCTTTTGGGATATGAAGAATACCTAGGGAATAGGTTTGAAATATATAGTCAGAAGAGATGGATGTCGTTTGATTTTTGGTAATTTCTGGAGTGTGGCCCATTGAAAAGAAGCTAGATAGGGTGATGTAATTCTTAAAAAAGGGAGGTAAACAATGGCTAAACACGAAACCCCCTTGCTGGATCAGCTGGAAAGCGGACCATGGCCAAGCTTTGTGTCGGACATGAAGCAGGAAGCCGAAGCAAGGGCAAAGAATGAGAGAAACGTGGAGTACCAGGTAGCTCAGGATAACATCGAGGATCTGCTGGGCGTTCTGGAGTTGTCCTACAAAGACGGCACCACCCATTGGAAGCATGGCGGGATTGTGGGTGTGTTCGGCTACGGCGGGGGTGTTATCGGCCGTTACTGCGACCAGCCGGATAATTTTCCGGGCGTGGCTCATTTCCACACGCTTCGGGTCAATCAGCCATCCGGGCATTTCTATACGACCGAATACCTTAAACAGCTCTGTGACCTCTGGGAATTCCGGGGCAGCGGCTTGACCAACATGCATGGCTCCACCGGCGATATTATTTTCCTCGGGACCACCACGCCGCAGTTGGAAGAGATTTTCTATGAAATGACCCATAAGCTGGACCAGGACCTTGGCGGCTCCGGATCCAACCTGCGGACCCCTTCGGATTGCATCGGACAGGCGCGCTGTGAATGGGCCTGCTATGATACCCAGGATCTGTGCACGCATCTGACCCAGGAGTACCAGGATGAGCTGCATCGACCCGCGTTTCCATACAAGTTCAAGTTCAAATTCGATGGTTGTCCGAATTGCTGCGTTGCCTCCATCGCGAGGGCGGATTTGTCCTTTGTCGGAACCTGGAGGGATGAAATCCGGATTGATCAGGAAGCGGTACAAGCCTATGTCAACGGTGAACTAAAGCCCAATGGCGGTGCACACGCCGGCCGTGACTGGGGCCCCTTCGATATTCAGAAAGAGGTTGTCGATCTCTGCCCCACCGGATGCATGAAATATGAAAACGGCAAGCTTGAGATCGACAATAAGGAATGCACCCGCTGTATGCATTGTATTAATGCCATGCCGAGAGCCCTGCGGCCGGGCAATGACAAAGGATGCTCCATTCTGGCCGGTGCCAAGGCACCGATTCTTGACGGCGCTCAGATGAGCACCCTCCTTGTTCCCTTTATCGAGGTTAATAAAGACGATGAGTACGCAAAGATCAAAGAACTCATTGAAAGTATTTGGGACTGGTGGATGGAAGAAGGCAAGAACCGCGAGCGTCTGGGTGAATTGATGAAACGACAGAGCTTCCAGAAGCTGCTCGAGGTCACCGGTCTGGATCCCGATCCGCGGATGGTTCAGGAGCCTCGCCACAATCCGTATATCTTCTGGAAAGAGGAAGAAGTACCCGGTGGCTGGGATCGAGACATCAATGAATTCAGAAAACATCATAAACGATAAGAGGGGGTGCACGAATGGCTTTTATATCGTCAGGATATGATCCCGAAAATCCGATGAAAGATCGGATAACGGATATCGGCCCGCGGAACTTCGAAGAGTTCTATCCGCCGGTCATCAAAAACAATAAAGGCAAATGGCTTTATCATGAAATTCTGCAGCCCGGCGTGCTGGTG
>JAGYOT010000069.1 GCA_018399455.1 Desulfobacterales bacterium | reverse complement strand
TTATTTTTGGTAAAGGGGACAGATTTGAAATCTGTCCCCGGAGTTTGTCCGAGGTTAATTTGGAATCTGTCAGCCCAAAAAAAAGCGATTCTCTAAAATGACCATGGCCGGCACTGAACAACTTGCCTCTGAGATCCTGGCGCGCTCCGTGATCATGACCGAGGATTCGGGCCGAAAAACCAGGGTCTTGCATGAAGACGGGGCGGCCGCGCTGGCGGCTGCCAATACCTGCCATCTGCGGACGGTTTTTGACGCCGCCCTTTCCCAAGGGGTACTCCCCTTTCGTTATCTGCGGAATTTTCAGATATTTTCGCTTGCGGACCAGCTAAGCCTTTGCCGTTCAAGTGCTGTATTCCCGACCGTCTGGCGCTCCAGGCGGTTTGCGAAAAAGTTGGAATCCCCATGGTCCATGGCGCCATCGCGGGTTTGGAGGGCCAGGTGACAACGGTTATGCCCGGCGATCCGGGCCTTAAAAAATTTTACGGCGACGCTTTGCCCCAGGGTCCGTCTCCTGAGTCCATACTCGGGGTGCCGGCGGTAACCCCCGTGATGATCGCCGGCCTCCAGGTGATGGAAGTGGTCAAGCTCTGCCTGAACCGGCGGGGCCTTTCTTCCGGCCGCATGCTTTACCTGGACCTGGAAGCCCCGGCACTGGAAACATTCACTTTTCAGGCATCCTGAGAATCCAATCGATTGTCATACAAGGACCTGAACCGGGTTTGGGAAGGGGATAAGGATCCGCCTTTGCCCGGTCCGGCGTTTTTTTCCTTGAACCTCTCATCGTTCACCCTGTATCTTAACCCCGATTCAGGTTTCAGGAGTCACTACCGTCCGGGAGAGGAGTTTTCCATGAACCCCACATTCAGCCGGTGCACCGGATATCCCGGTAAAACCTGCGGTCCCTGCCAGGGAGGCGGATATGTTTTATAAAAAGGATTTAAACGGATACGAAACCGTGCTTGACGGGGTCCAAAAAAAGACCCTGGTGTACGGTGAGCATACATTGATGACCGAATTTCATCTCAAGGCCGGCAGCCTGCTGCCCGGCCATGACCATCCCCATGAACAGAGCGGGTACCTGACCGAGGGACGCATTCGGTTGCATATCAGGGACGAAGCCTTTCTAACGGAAGCCGGAGACAGCTGGTGTATTCCCGGCGGTGTCCGGCACAGCGCCGAGGCGCTGACGGATGCCGTTGCCGTGGAGGTTTTTTCTCCGGTAAGGGAGGATTATCTGCCTGAGGCCTGACTGTTGGGATATCCGGGGATGGGGCGGATTCCAGATCCAGGCCCGGTCGTTTTGAGCAAATGGCGCTGAAGGCGCAGATCGAAACCTCTCCCCGCTTGTTTTTTGTATTCCCGCGGCCCCTGTTTTTTTGTTCGAAAACCGGGTTCGCCGTGATTAATTTAGTAGTACACAACCGGCAGGCCAGTCGGTAGGGAAATGGTTTTAAAGGAGGAAACGGATGCAGGTGCTTGTCCTATATTATTCCAAAGGCGGAAACACGCGGAAACTGGCGGAGGCCGTAGCCGAAGGCGTAGGCGCCGTGGAAGGCGTGGATGCCGTGGTCAGATCCACCAATGATGCGACCCAGGATGACTTTTTGTCCTCAGACGGGGTTATTGCCGGCTCCCCGGTTTATTTCGGTGTAATGGCCGCTGATCTCAAGCGGGTTTTTGATGAGTTTATCGGGACCCGGAAAAAAATGGAAGGCAAGGTCGGCGCGGCCTTTGCCACATCCGGGGATCCCACAGGCGGCAAGGAAACCACCATGATGTCCATTCTTCAGTGTCTTATGATTTACGGGATGGTGATTGTGGGCGATCCCATGAATGCCACGGGCCACTATGGCACTGCCTGCTCCGGGGCGCCGGATGCGGATACGCTGGATAATGCCAGGAAACTGGGCCATCGGGTTGCCGAGGTGGCGAAAAAACTCAGGACCTGAATCCGAAAAGCCTGCCGGCCGCCCCTGGGAATTATCCGTAAGAGCCTGTAGTGACCGATGTTAAGCGTATTGGTGGGGCACCATGAATATTCGGCGCAGAGGGTTTATTGTTTTGCTCGCTCTTTGTTTCTCAGCGGGTTTGGGATGTATGAAAGCAGCGGGTTCAGAATCGATGATGGATGATCCGTATGCCCGGGAGCGGGCTCAGATGGTGCGCAGGCAGCTCAAAGCGCGGGGGATTGGGGATCCCCGGGTGCTTGAGGCCTTTCGTAAGGTCAGGCGGCACCTGTTTGTTCCTGAGGATTACAGGGAACTTGCCTATACGGATCAGCCTTTGGCCATCGGCTATGACCAGACCATTTCCCAGCCCTATATCGTCGCTTTTATGACCGAAGCCCTGAGTGTTGACAAAAGTGACAAGGTACTCGAAGTGGGCACCGGGTCAGGGTATCAGGCGGCCATTCTGGGCGAACTCTGCCGGGCTGTCTATTCCGTTGAAATCATTGAGGCACTGGCCGATTCCGCCCGCCGGCGGTTAAGCAAACTGGACTATGACAATGTGTACGTCAGGACCGGCGACGGGTATCAGGGCTGGCCCGAGCATGCCCCCTATGACGCCATTGTGGTCACCTGCTCCCCCACCCATGTGCCCTCTCCCCTGAAAGCTCAGCTGGCTGAAGGCGGCCGGATGATTATACCGGTGGGTGAGCGCTATGCCCAGGAACTTGTTACGCTCCGAAAAAAGGGAGGGGAGCTGGTGGAGACCTCCATTCTCCCGGTGCGGTTTGTGCCGCTGGTGGATGAGAAGGGGAAGCGGTATTGAGTTAATGCCGCGGGACAGATTATAACTCTGTCATTTGCCTCGGGACAGATTTCAAATCTGTTATATGACTCGGGACAGATTTCAAATCTGTCCCGGAAAGAAAGAAGAACCTGTCCCCAAGAGGGTTTTCGAGGGGGGACAGGTTGAAACCTGTCCCGGAAAGGGAGGAGATGGAATAGGGGCTATTCCGGGCACAGGACCATCGCCGTCCGGCACGGAAGGTAGAAACTGACTAACTGAGGCGGGCCGTTGGCCTCATCCGGCTTGAACGTAAAATGGACCTGATCCGGGGTGAGGCGTTCGTGTCCCCCGAATTCACGTCGATCCGTGTCCAGAATCATCCGATAGGAGCCGGCCGGGGCTTCGATCCGGTAATCCGTAAATGATCGGGCGGGGTGGAAGTTAAAGGCGAACAACAGCCCGCCTCGCGTAAAGGCAAGAATTTTGTTGTCTGTATGCTCGTGCAGCAGACGGGCCGGGGCCGTTCCAAGAATTTTGTTTTCCCGTGCCATCCGTATCATTTCCCGGTCAAACGCGCCAAGTTGATGATATTTCAGGTCGGGATCATCCGCCAGGTGCCACTGCCGTCGGGCGTAGCGGTAGCTCCAGGCGTTGCCTTCCCGGGGAAAGTCAATCCATTCCGGATGGCCGAACTCGTTTCCCATGAAGTTCAGGTACCCGTTCCCGGCGGTTGCCAGCGTGATCAGCCGGATCATTTTGTGCAGGGCCATTCCCCGGTCCACGCGCATGTGAGGATCATCCACATGCATGTGCGCATACATGTCGGAACCGATGAGGCGGAAAATCAGGGTCTGGTCTCCAACCAGGGCCTGGTCGTGGGACTCGGCATAAGAGATGGTTTTCTCATCAGGCCGGCGGTTGTTTAATTCATGCCACAGGGCGCCGATGGGCCAGTTCTCGTCCGGGGTGTCCTTGGTAAGCTTGATCCAGTAGTCGGGAATGCCCATGGCATACCGGTAGTCAAACCCGTAGCCCCCGTCCTCCAATGCCACCGCCAGCCCGGGCATCCCGCTGATGTCTTCGGCTATGGTGACCGCATGCGGATTGACCGTATGGATTGCCTCATTGGCCAGGGCAAGGTAGACCAGGGCCTGTTCATCGGTGTTTTCCGTGAAATAGTCGCCGTAGTGGGTAAAGGCCTTTTCCAGTCCGTGGTCCAGGTAGAGCATGCTGGTGATGCCGTCGAACCGGAATCCGTCAAAGCGGTATTCATCCAGCCAGAACCGGCAGTTGGAGAGCAGGAAGTGAATCACTTCCGGTTTTCCGTAGTCGAAGCAGCGCGAATCCCAGGCCGGGTGCGTGCCGCGATCCCCTTCGTGAAAATACTGGTAATGGGTGCCGTCAAACCGGCTGAGGCCCTCAACTTCGTTGGCGACGGCATGGGAATGGACAATATCCATGAGGACCAGGAGCCCCTTATCGTGCGCCGCATCCACCAGGGCCTTTAATTCATACGGGGTGCCGAACCGCGAAGAGGCCGCGTAAAAATTGCCCACCTGGTAGCCGAAAGAGCCGTAATAGGGATGCTCCTGAACGGCCATGAGCTGGATGGTGTTGTAGCCGGCCTCAACAATCCGGGGCAGCACGGTTTCCCGGAATTCGGTGTAGGAGCCGATCCCCTCATAAGGCTGGGCCATCCCCACATGGGCCTCATAGATCAAAAGATCGTCAAAGTCGCGGGTCATGGCTGGATGCCGCCACTGATAGGGGTTTTCCGGTGCCCAGACCTGGGCGTTGAAGATCAGCGTCTCCGGGTCCTGCACCACGCGGCGGGCATAGGCCGGGATCCGGTCGCCGGAGCCGCCGGGCCAGTAAAGCCGGAGCCGGTACAAATCCATGTGGGAGATCGCTTCAGCCGGCATATGGATTTCCCAGATGCCGTGATTGCCTGTATGTTGCAGGGCATAATCGATGCGTTCCTCCCAGTTGGTCATCCCGCCGATAAGGTAAACGGCTTCCGCATTGGGCGCCCATTCCCGGAATATCCAGTGATGGTCCCGGAAGTGGAGGCCAAAGAACTCATGCCCGGATGCGAAGTCCTCCAGCGGGATCTGATCTCCGGTCAGGCGCTGCCGGGTTTCCATGATTTTTCGAAGCCGGTGTTCAACAATGGATTGATAATCGGTTAAGTAAGGGTCGGTCCGGAGCCTGCGCCGAAGCCGGGCCTGGACCGTTTCCTGAATATTTTGGGGCATAGTCTGGTTTGTCCTTGAAATATCTGGGGTTTATTCGTTTTTTGATTGCCGGAGTTGAACGGGGACAGATTTGAAATCTGTCCCCGGGGCGTTATCAAATGTGTCCCCGGAAAATTCTAGTTGATCAGGGGACGCTCCAGCATACGCTCATACAGATCCATGTATTGCCGCGCCGTGACCGTGTGGTTGAAGGTTTGTAATGCATGGTTCATCACCCGTTGAATAATGGATTGACGCTGACTTAAAGGGAGCCCGTAAAATGCCATGGCTTCTCCGATAGCCCAGAAAAGGCCGTTTGAGTCGTAGTGCTCAAACAAAAATCCGTTTCCGGTCTCCGTTGCCAGATCCAGGTGCGTGATCGTGTCGTGGATACCGCCGGTGTCCCGGGCCACAGGCAGCGACCCATAGATCGGGGCAATCATCTGGGGCAGGCCGCAAGGCTCGAAAAGCGAGGGCATCAGGATGAAAGCCGATCCGGCGTAGGCCATCCGGGACAGGCGTTCGTCAAAATCGCAGACCGCCACACGCTGCTCAATGCCGTGAAAATCCACGATATCCCGGAAGACCTGTTTGAACGCGCCGTTTGCCACGAATACGATTTCAAGCTGCTCGTCCCAGTAAGCGTCGATGACATTATAGAGGATCTCGGCCATGAGCTGGCAGCCCTTCTGACTGTTATCCAGGCGCGAGGGCCAGAAAAACAGCGGGGCGTTGTCATTCTGAACCAGGCCGAGGGATTTCTGAATGTAGCGTTTATTTTGGATTTTTCCCACCAGGTGATCGTCCGGACCGTACTGCCGGATGAGGACGCGGTCGGTTGCCGGGTTAAAGCTTGGGTCCGGCGAATTGAGAATCCCCACAGCACAGCCGGCATGCCACTTATTGGTCAGTTCCCGTCGCAGGGAGGGAAATACGAAGTTGTGGTGGCCGTCCACGATTTCCTTAAGGAATGTGGGGCTTACGGTATTCACAAAATGAGCGGCAAAGACTCCGCTGGTCAGAAAATCCACCGGATTGGTCTCGCGGGCGGTTTCATACTCCTCGGCCATGTAATCGAAATACAGGTGATCCCAGAAGTAGGCGGCGTCAATGCCCCGGTCCTCGATATGGGCGAGGGTGGTTTTCACCGTATGGATGTTATGGGTGGTAAACAGGCACGGGATCTCCATCTGCCGGGACATAGCCGGCACCAGGGCCGTCATCCAGTCATTGCAGTGGATGAGATCGGGCCTGACCGAAGGCACAATGTGATTCATGACCTCGCGGTGGAAGGCGAGGGAAATCCGCATGTTTTCCCAGCCATAGCTGGAATAGACATGATGGAGATAAAAAAACGCCCGGTCTTCGGCAAGATGCACACGCTCATGGGGCACCTTGCTGCGGATGATGTGCCGCTGCTTGCGAAGGATGGGCTCCATCTGGTTTTCAAACATGGCCCGGTAGTCGGGCATGGCCACATGCACATCCGCACCCTCGTTGAAAAGGGCACTGATGAGGGAGGCGGAGACATCGGCCAGCCCGCCGGCCTTGGCCGTCATGGCATTGGCCAGGTTTCCCATGCCTTCGGGGAGATAGGTGGTTTCCGGAGTGACTAGCAGGATGCGCGGATTCTGGGTTTTTGTCATTGGATCATCCTATGCCCAGGTGATCATACCCGGGTTGTACTTCAAAAGATTGTCGCCCCTGGGCGTAACCCTGGCGGTAAGGCCGTAGCGGCCGGAAACCTTGCAGGTCAGGGTGCTTTCATAGACATAGTTGCCGTTTTCCTGCCTTTCTTTGACAGTCATGGGCTCGGTCTGAATTTCCGCCAGGGATCCGACTCCTTTGATCTTTCCGTAGCAGAGCTCCACATCCACTTCTTCGGGCCTCAGATCCCCCAGGTGCACGTTTACATTAATCATAAACTGATCGCCCACACGGAACGGGCCGTCCTTGCTGCGGGTGGGCCGTTCGATCCGGACGGCGCTCCAGTTCTTCTTCAGTCGCTTTTTCAGGTTCATCAGCTTCCGTGCTGTAGCCCCGTTGTCGGCAAGCAGTTCATGATAGGCGTGGGAGGCGGGAGAATAGGCTTTTTCCAGGTATCTGCCCAGCATCCCGTGGGCGCAGAACTGGCTCATGGCCATCTTCATGGATTCCTTCATCATCTGAATCCAGGCCATGGGAATGTCACCGTCTTTTCGGTCATAGAATTTGGGAATCACATCGTTTTCCAAAAGATTGTAAAGGGCCTGGCTTTCGACAGCGTCCTGGTAGTCCCAGTCCTCGAATTCCTGAGCGTTGCCGATCCGCCAGCCCCGCTTTGGGGCGTAGCCTTCACACCACCAGCCGTCCAGTACGCTCACATTCAAAACCCCGTTAACAGCCGCCTTGATGCCCGAGGTGCCGCAGGCCTCGTACGGCCGGCGGGGGGTGTTAAGCCATATGTCGCAGCCCTGGACAAGATGCCGGGCAATGCAGGGGTCATAGTCCTCGAGAAAAATAAACCTGTGTCGGATCTCGCTGCGCTGGGCGAATTGGATGAGCTGCTGGATTAGCCCCTTGCCCTCATTGTCCTTGGGGTGGGCCTTGCCCGCAACAATGATCTGTACGGGCTGCTGCCGGGAGGACAGGAGGCTTTCGAGACGGTCCGGGTCCATGAGCAAAAGGTAGGCGCGCTTGTATGTCGCAAACCGGCGGGCAAATCCGATGGTCAGGGCGTCATGGTCCAGCACCGCCGCTGCATCCTCCATCATGGACTTGGGTGCGTTGCGGCGGCCGTACTGCTTTGTCATCAGGTTGCGGCAGGTTCGGATCAGCCGCGCGCGGCTGAGTTCATGGGCGCGCCAGAGTTCTTCGTCGTAAATGTCGTCGATGCGGTTGATGATGTTCGTCTCGTTCCAGGTATGCAGGTACCATTCCGGGCCCAGGTAGCGTTCAAACAGCATGGCGTTTTCAACGGAGATCCATGAAGGAATATGCACTCCGTTGGTGACATGGCTGATGGGGACTTCATTTTCCGGAAGGCCGGGCCAGATTTTGTTCCACATCCTTCTGGCGGTGCGGCCGTGCAGCTCGCTGACGCCGTTTAAGTATTCAGC
>JAGYOT010000068.1 GCA_018399455.1 Desulfobacterales bacterium | reverse complement strand
ACCGGATTGCGGGGATGGGGATCGCCCGGACCTTTCAGAATGTGGAGCTGTTTCGCAACATGACGGTTATCGACAATTTGCTCCTGGGCCGCCACAATCATTTCCTGTCCGGTTTTATTGAAAATCTTTTCCTTGGCTATCGCGACCGGGAAGAAATCGAGAACAGACGAAGGGCGGAAGAGATTCTGGATTTTCTCGAAATGGAGAAATGGCGAAAGCACCTGGTGTCCAGCCTCCCCTATGGTGTCCAGAAAAGGATCGAGCTGGGCCGGGCGCTTTGCCAGGAGCCGGATCTGCTGCTTCTGGATGAGCCCATGGCCGGCATGAATGTGGAGGAAACCGAGGATATGGCCCGCTTTGTCCTGGACATCCATGAGGAGTTCGGCACCACGATTGTAATGATCGAGCATGATATGGACGTCGTGATGGACATATCACAACGGATCGCCGTGCTGGATTTCGGCGTCAAGATCGCCGAAGGATCACCCCGGGAGATACAAAAGGACCCGGAGGTTCAGAAGGCATATCTGGGAAAGAATTTTGAATCCATCATGACCGGAGAACAAGGGGATTGAAAGAAGATACACTGGTACACCTGTTTTTGAGCAAAGTCGAAGCGTATCAGGAGCGGGTGGCCCTCAGGGAGAAGGATCTCGGTGTCTGGCAGGAGATCTCCTGGAATGCATACGGCCGCCATGTCCGCTATTTCTGCCTGGGCATGATTTCACTGGGGCTCAAAAAGGGGGATCGTGTCAGTATTTTCGGAAACAACGAACCGAAATGGCTGTATGCGGATCTGGCCGCCCAGTGCGCAGGCGGCATTTCCGTTGGCGTTTATCCGACAAATCCTTCCAGGGAAGCGGCCTACGTCATTGGCCACAGTGAATCCCGATTTGTTGTCTGCGATGACCAGGAACAGGTGGACAAGGTTCTGGAGGCCAAAGGCGATCTGCCTTTGCTGCAAAAGGTTTTTGTCATGGACATGAAAGGCCTCCGAAATTATCGCGATCCGATGGTGATGTCGTTTGAAGCCGTGGAAATCCTGGGCAGCCGGATCGATGAAAGGGACCCGGACGCTTTTGGTTGGTTGACAGAAGCGGTCAGGCCGGAAGACGTGGCCATTATGGTTTATACCTCAGGTACCACGGGTCCGCCCAAAGGCGCGATGCTGAGTCACAGCAACATCGTTAATTTTCTCCGCGCCCAGTCCCGGGTCATCCCCCAGACCGATCAGGATGAAGTGGTTTCCTATTTGCCGCTCTGTCATGTGGCTGAACGGATTATGTCTTTTTTTCTGCCCATGTACAGCGGATCCACGGTTAACTTTGCCGAAAGCGTTGAGACCGTCACGATTGATATGCGGGAAATTCTGCCCACCTTCTTTCTTGCCGTCCCCCGCATCTGGGAGAAAATGATGGCCTCCGTCATCATCAAAATGAAGGATGCCACCTGGCTCAAGCAAAAGTGCTACCAGATCTGCCTTCCCTGGGGCAGGGCTTATGCCGATGCCTGGCTGACCGGCGGACCAATCGCGATGGCCCAAAAAATCAAATACGGTTTGGGCTGGCTGCTTCTGTTTCGCAAGCTGCGCAAGGAACTCGGCCTTTTGCGAACCCGCATCGCACTCAGCGGCGCAGCTCCGATTTCACCCGAAGTGCTTAAGTATTTCCACGATCTGGGAGTGCGCATTTATGAAGGATGGGGCATGACGGAAGAGACCGGTATCGCCACCTGTAATCGCCCGGGCGACATCAAACTGGGCACGGTCGGGAGGCCTATTCCCGGGACTGAAATCAGGATTGCCGACGATGGAGAGATCCTGCTGAAAAACAACCATATTTTTGTTGGATACTGGAAAGATCCGGAAGCCACATCCCGAACCATCGTGGACGGCTGGCTCTATACCGGTGACGTCGGAGAACTGGATAAAGACGGGCGCCTGCGGATTACGGACCGGAAAAAGGAGATCATTATCACCAGCGGCGGAAAGAACATCGCGCCTTCGGAGATCGAAAACCGGCTCAAATGCAGTCCCTACATCAATGAAGCCATCGTTGTGGGAGACGGCCGCAAGTATCTTGCCGCACTGATCCAGATCGAATATGACAACGTGGCCAAATGGGCTCAGGAGCGGGGCCTGGCCTACACCACGTTCAGAAGCCTGGCGGAGACAAATGAGGTCGTGAAGCTCATCCGGGATGAAGTGGAAAAGACCAACCGGGATTTTGCTCAGGTGGAGCAGATTAAGAAATTCAGGCTCCTGAGCAAGGAGCTCGATCATGACGACGATGAACTGACGGCTACGCTGAAACTCCGGCGCAAAACAATTTACAGGAAGTTCAGCGCCATCATTGAGGACATGTACAGCCAGTAGAAAAAAGGCGGGCGGGGTTTGCCATGGAAATTTTTCTTCAGCTTTTTATTACAGGGCTTGCCTGGGGGTCTGTCTATGCCTGTATTGCCCTTGGTTTTGTGCTGATTTTCAAGGCTACGGATATTTTTAATTTTGCTCAGCCGGAACTGCTGATGCTCGGCGCTTATACAGCCCTTACCATGGTGGCGTGGTTTAATCTTCCCTTCTTTGCCGGCTTTGCCATTTCGTTGATCGTTATGGGGGCGGCGGGCGCGGTTTTGGAAATGATAGTGGTTCGTCCCATGGTGGGCGAGCCGGTGCTGGCGATTATCATGGTGACTCTCGGGCTGGCCAACATCCTGCGCGGAATGGTTTCCCTGATCTGGGGGCCTGAGGAGCTGCCTTTCCCGGCGCCTTTTCCCGAGACGCCCGTGCGGATTTTCGGGGCGTACTGCAGCCCTGCGGAACTATACACCATCATCGCGGCAGGTGTGCTCATCACCGGCTTTATTCTTTTTTTCCGCTATTCCAGCATGGGCGTGAGCATGCGGGCGACGGCGGAAGATACCCAGACGGCGTTTCTGATGGGCATCAACGTAAAACGGGTGTTTACGGCGTCATGGGTGATCGCGGCCCTGGTGGCGACCGTGGGGGGCGTTTTTCTGGCCAGCTTTACCTCCTACGCAGCCCCGCTCATGAGCTTTTATGGCCTGAGAGCACTTCCGGCGATCATCCTGGGAGGGCTGGACAGCATTCCGGGAGCCGTTGTGGGCGGCCTGATCATCGGCGTGGCGGAAAATCTCGCGGGGTTTTACCTGGAGCCCTATTTCGGCTCCGGGATGAATGAAATTACGGCGTTTCTCATTGTCCTGATCGTTATGATGATCCGGCCCTACGGGCTGTTCGGTTCCAGAATCATTGAACGGGTCTGAAGGCCGTCCGCAAATCCGGCTCAAAAAAGTAACACTAACGCTTTCAGAAGGAAATTCAAACGGTATGAGTGTCAACCGATACTGTGTTCGTACGTACAAACAGGACCGACGGATATTTCCAAGCCCGATGGCCCGGCTCGGGCTGGGGGTGCTGGGCATTCTGCTCATCAGCCTGCCCTTCTGGGCGGGGGCTTACTGGGTGCACGTGGCTTGTGTGTGCGGCGTTGCCGTCGTAACGACACTGGGACTGAATCTTCTGACCGGCTACACCGGCCTGATATCGCTGGGGCATGCGGCGTTTATGGGAATCGGTGCATACACCGCTGCCGTATTGGCCATTAAGGCTGGATTTCCGTTTCTGCTTGCTCTGCCTGCGGCCGGGGCCATGGCTGCTCTTGCCGGGGTTGTGGTCGGTATCCCAACCCTTCGGCTGAAGGGGCTTTACCTGGTGATCACGACGCTTGCTTTCCAGTTTATCGTCGAGCACATTATTTTTCACTGGGATTCTGTCACCAACGCGGATACGGGCCTGGATCTGCCGGCGGCGGCCCTGCCTTTCATCACTTTCGACAGCAAGGAGAAATTCTATTACGTGATTCTGGTAATGGTCGTGTTCACGGCCTTTTGTGCCAAAAACCTGGTTATGAGCAGAACCGGCCGGGCGTTTGTCGCGATCCGGGACAGGGACATCGCTGCCGAAATTATCGGTATCCCCCTTGCCCGGTACAAACTTTTATCCTTCGTTATCAGTGCGTTTATCGCCGGTGTGGCCGGAGCGCTGTATGCCTACCTGGTGGGCCATATCGGGCCGGACCTGTATACTTTCGAAAAATCCATACGGTATGTGGCCATGATTATCGTCGGCGGCATGGCATCGATTTTAGGCTCTATTCTGGGGGCATGCTTCATTACCCTGCTGCCGGTGGGCATCAGTGAGGTTTTCGGCCCCCTTGCCTCGGCGTACCCGGCTCTTGCAACGCGCATCGGGGCCGTTAACGTGACGGTTTATGGTCTGGTCATTGTTCTTTTTCTTCTTTTGGAGCCGGCCGGCCTGTTCGGCATCTGGATTCGAGTCAAGCGCTATTTTACGCAATGGCCCTTTACCTACTAGTTGTTGAGGGGAAATCGCTCAGTTTAGGTTTTATCAACCAATGAAAACAAGGAGGGGGAGCAATGAAACGAATTTTTGTTTTGGCAGGCATCCTGCTGTGCTTGACAGTGGCCGCCCCGGCGGCATCCGAGGTCGGCGTCACGGATGATACAATCAGTTTGGGTACGTTCCAGGATTTGTCCGGTCCCGGGGCTTACCTCGGAAAAATCTGTACCACCGCGCTCAATGTCTGGATCGATAACATTAACCGCCAGGGCGGTATTCACGGCCGGAAGCTCGAACTGGCGGTCGAGGACAATAAGTACGATCCGGAACTGACCAAAGTGGCCTTCACCAAGCTCGTGGATCGCCACAAGGTCTTCGCCATTGTTCTGGTCTATGGTTCCGGACCCTGCACGGCGGTCAAGGACGATATTACGGAGAAAAAGGTCCCGACGTTTCCGACCATGGCTTCAGTGGAATCCATGTACGACCCGCCCAGCCGCTATTTGTTCTGGTATGCCTGCAACGACGAGGACAACGCCATCATGATGGTCGACTACATCAAGGCGGATCTCAACCTGGGGCCTGACAAAGCGGTGATCGGCGTTTGCTACCAGGACGACGAGTGGGGCAAAAGCGCCCTGGAAGGGGCCCGCCTGGCTGCCGACCAGTATGGCTACAAGCTGGTCGAAGCCCCTTACAAAAAGGGAAGTAAAAACCTCAATCCCCAAGTTATGAAACTAAAGGCCCGCGGTGTGACCCATTGTTTTTATGCGGGCTACGCCCCGGTTTACGCCGTTCTGCTGAAAGAGGCCAACAAAGTGGGCTGGAAACCGAAATTTTTCGGCGACTATGTGACGGTGGATCCCCGTACGTTTGCCGCAGAAGACCTGGCCGACGGCCATTATCATTTTTTCAACCTGGGACTCCGCAATGAAAATACCGAGGGCTGGAAGGAGTTAGAGGAGCTCTTCAGTGCAGCCGGTGCCGAAAAAATGCTGGACGTGCCCCTTCTGCCGCTTTTATGGAATTCAATGGGTATGTTTGAGACCGCCCTGCGAAAGGTCGGAACAGATTTGACCCGGGAGAAACTGATTGACACCATAGAAAGCATAGACAATTTTGACACCGGCGGCAACGGCTATATTGACTACGGGCCGGGCATGCGGAAGGGAACGCATCAATACCGAATCCTGAAATGCAACGCAGAAAAGAAAATTTTTGAGCCGGTTACCGGCTGGCGGGAACCGAGCCTGAAATGGCCGGAAAGAGAAAAACTGAAGTGAAGCCAGCTCCGAATTCAGGACAACTGCACGTATGCCGATTTATGAATACCTTTGCAAGGATCTCAATCGCTCGTGTTTATACTGCCGGATGCCGTTCGAGGTGATCCAGGGGCTCAGGGAGCCTCCCCTGGATCACTGTCCGGCCTGCGGTAATGCAGTCAGTCGCATCATGTCGCGTTGCCGGGCTGTGATTGTCGAATACTCGGAAGCCTATCAGGCGGCGACGGAAAAAATCCGGGAGCATGAACGGTCCGGCCGTTTCAGCCATGCAGCTGAAACGGCCGATAAGATGGCGGAAAAAACGGGAGATACCTCACTTCGGCATCGCGCCCTGGAAAACTATGCAAAGGCCGGCTATGACAGCGCCCTGCATGAGAAACACGGCAGAAATGACTGACTAATCCTCAAATATGTTTTGAAATCGCTCCCGAAGCTGTTTTCTCAGGATTTTTCCACTGGGGCTTATTGGCAGCTCATTACCCCGGCCAAGTATTATTTTTTTGGGCACCTTGTATTTCGCCAGGTTTTCCCGGCAGTAACCGATGATATCTTCCTCTGTGAGTTTTTCGGACTTTGGGACGACATAAGCGGTGAGGGCTTCAGCCCAATATGCATGCGGGAGGCCAAAAACAGCCGAAACCTCGATTTCCGGATTTGCGTTTAAAACATCCTCGACTTCCACACAGGAGATGTTGACCCCGCCGCTTTTGACCATATCGCCTTTTCTATCAAAAAAATAAATAAAGCCTTCCTCGTCCTGGTATCCGATATCACCGGTATGCAACCACCCGTTTTTGAAAGCTTCGTTCGTTTTTTCGATATTCTTGTCATAGCCCAGCATCGTTCCCGGGGTTCGCATAATAATTTCACCAACCTCCCCAACAGGCACATCTCTGTCCTCTTCATCGACGATTCTCAACGAAACCTCATTTTCGACTTTACCTATGACATTACCTGCCTTGGGGATGTGTCCTCTGGTAAAATGATAAAGAGTGCCCATACAAAAGGACTCGGTTTGACTCCACTGGGCAAAAAATTTGACGCCCTTGACAAGATCCATCCATTTTTCCATTGCCGAAATGGGCATGGCGCCTCCAAACCAACCGCATATCCTCAGAGAACTCAAGTCGTATTTTTCCAGAGGCATTTGCAGCAGTCCGACATAAACCGTAGGCGGCCATCCCAAGTACGTTACTTTTTCCTTTTGAATCGTATCAAGAATTTCAGCAGGCTCGGTCCCATGCGTGCCAACAATTGTGGCACCTATAGTGACAAAGGGAACGAAGAGGCAAAGGGCAGCCGTGTGATATAAGGGTATATTCATCAGCCACACATCGTTTTCTTCCATGCACCCGCCGGTCTGCGAATGCGAGAGCCAATGGATAATGGTGTTGCATATAATATGATTGGTGATTAATATGGCTTTCGGCGCCGATGTGGTGCCTCCGGTATAGCCAAGAACCGCCACATCATTGTCTTCTATGATTACCTCCGGTTCCTGATCTGAATATTTTTCAGAAAACAAATCGTTTACATCCAACCATCCCTCAGGAATACGGGCCCCGGTATTATTAATAACTCCAAAGAATCTGACGTTCTTGAATTGATTTTGAACCGCTTCAGCCGCATCTATAAGTTCATCCTCGACCAAAAAGATGGTGGTTTCTGACTGGTTGATATGATAAACAAGCTCGCCTTTTCTGAACATATAGTTTGCCGGAGACCATCGAATACCCGTTTTGAAACAGGCCCATAAGGCTATTGTCTGTTGATAGCAATTCTGGGTAAACGTCGTCAAAGTGTCCCCTTTTTTTAAGCCCAGCTCCAATAAGGCATTGGCAAAGCGGTTTACTCTGGAATTAAACCCTTTGTATGTGAAGCGATTTTCTTTAAATACCAGCGCCGTTTTATCGGGCAGTCGTTCAGCTGATTTTCTCAGGTAATCACCCACTACATGTCTGCGCAATAAATTGGATTGGACCCCGGATGGGTTCATCATCACCGACCTCCTTTGGCTTTGTGGTTTAGCTGTGAAGTTATCAGGTAAGGGAAGCATCGTGGTTTTTTGCTTCAGAAAAAATATTTAATGCAAACTATTTATCTTAATGCTATATAATTAATTTAACGCTGTTTAAATGTCAATCATTTGCTTGATCTCATTTTCCTGATATTCTGTATATTCTGTTTCTGATTAGTGTCGTCGAAACCCTGAAGGATGAGAAACGGCGAGCCGTTTTCGCATCCGAGGGCAGGAAAGGCTGCAGGGCCCGTTTTTTGTATCCAGGCGTCGTGACAGAACAGTCTGTCAAAAACAGCAAAAAAAGAAAGGAGGCTCTCATGTATGATTTTTTGCTTACCCCGGAGGAGCGCGAACTTAAAAAGGAGGTCCGCGAGTTTGTCCGTGAGGAGATATCCAGCGAATTTCTCCGCAGAATGGACAAAAATGAGCAAGAATAAAAAACACGTTGGCAA
>JAGYOT010000067.1 GCA_018399455.1 Desulfobacterales bacterium | reverse complement strand
ATCAAATAAATAGCGAATGTGTTTCAGGGCAAAATCAGCCAAATCCCGCCGGTTTATTCGGCCTTGAAGCACAAGGGGAAGCCCTTATACAAATACGCCAGGGCCGGCCGGCCGGTACAAAAATCCGCCAGGCAGGTAACGATTGACCGGATTGCCGTGACCCGTGTAGAATTGCCGGAAATAGGCTTTACCGTCCGATGTTCATCCGGAACCTATGTCCGCACCCTTTGCGCGGATATCGGCCATGCCCTGGACTGCGGAGGACACCTGAAAGCACTGAGACGAACCGAATTAAGTGATTTTGGGATTGAAGAGGCCAATTCGCTGGAGGCGCTTGAAAAAATTGAGACCTGCGGGCAGCTTTCGGAAGAGGTGGTCCCCATGGGACCGGCCCTTCGGGGCATGCCTGCCTTGATGGCGGATAAGGCTTTGACGGATAGGATAAAATATGGAAAAATAGTTTTTCGGCAAGAGATTGACTGCATAGCTGAAACAGATTATATCAAGATTCTCGACCCGGCCGGGAAACTGCTGGCGATTCTCTACCAGGGCGATGCAGCAGATAAAGATCGCTTCGATTATGCGTGCGTGTTTCATCATGACGACTGAGACTAATGAATTTTTTTTCAAGGAGGCATACAGTGACAACCCCAGAACTAAGAAAGCAGGATACCATTGAAAAGTTCAAGCTGCATGACAGCGATACCGGCTCTCCTGAGGTTCAGATAGCCTTGTTGACCAACCGGATCAGCCATTTAACGGAACACTTAAAAATCCACAAGAAAGATCATCATTCACGAAGAGGGTTACTCCTGATGGTCGGTAAACGCCGCCGTCTGCTGAATTATGTAAAAAACAAGGATGTGCAGCGCTATAGAGGGATTATCAAGGAGCTTGGACTCAGACGATAAACCAATCCGTGAATTCCCACAAAAAACCCCCTTCCTCTGCTCCGCCGGGGAAAGTACCGGTGGAGTATACTCTATCTTCAGGAGATAATTATGGAAATATCTTTTAAAACGCAAATCGGGGAAGAAACGCTCAGCTTCCAGACCGGAAAACTGGCCAAGCAGGCCTCAGGGGCGGTTCTGGTTCAGTACGGGGAAACCATTGTCCTGGTGACGGTAGTTTCCAGCAATGAGGAACGCGATGTCGGCTTCCTTCCCCTTTCTGTCGAATACCAGGAAAAAATATACGCCGCCGGCCGAATCCCGGGCAACTACTTTCGTCGCGAAATCGGCCGACCCAGCGAGAAAGAAACCCTGACTGCCCGTCTAACCGACCGGCCTATTCGTCCTTTGTTCCCAAAGGGATATTGCTATGAGACCCAGGTAATTGCAACCGTTTTGTCCATGGACAAAGTCAATGACCCGGATATTCTGGCCCTGAACGGGGCCTCGGCTGCGCTTGAAATATCGGACATCCCGTTTGACGGGCCTATTGCGGCTGTGCGCGTCGGTCGCATTGACGGGGAATTTATTGCAAACCCGTCCATCGAACAGCGTAAAATCTCGGATATCAATATCATTGTCGCCGGCTCCAGGACCGGCGTAATCATGGTTGAAGGCGGCGGTGAAATGGTGAGCGAGGCCGAGATGATCGAGGCGATCTACTTTGGGCACAAAAAACTCCAGCCCATTATCGACACACAGGAAAAGTTGAGGGAATCCGTTGGCGTTGAAAAACGGGAATGCGTGCTTGCCCAACATGACCCAAAGGCCGTTGAAAGAGTCCGCGATGCTGCAGCCTCCCGTATGGCCGAGGCACTCATCATCCCGGAAAAAAAGGAGCGGCAGCGCGCTCTGGCGGCCCTCAAAGCGGATGTGATTGAAAATCTTGGAGAGGCATACGCGGACCAGGAAAAAGAGATCCATCACATCTTAAACGACCTGCAGCACGACCTTTGCCGGGATATGATCCTCGAGCAGGGTCGCCGAATCGACAACCGACGCTTTGATGAGGTTCGTCCCATCAACAGCGAAGCCGGCATCCTGCCCCGCGTTCACGGCAGTGCCCTGTTCACCCGGGGAGAGACGCAGGTGCTGGCCGCCATGACCCTGGGCTCCGGTCAGGATGAACAGCGGATTGAGACTTTAAGCGGTGAAGAGAGCCAGCCCTTTATGCTCCACTATAATTTCCCGCCGTACTGTGTCGGTGAGGTCAGACGGCCCGGAGGGCCAAGCCGGCGCGATATTGGTCACGGTGCCCTTGCTAAACGGGCCATTGAAACGGTACTGCCGGACAGAGAAAATTTTGAATACACCATCCGAATTGTCTCGGAGGTCCTGGAATCAAACGGGTCATCCTCCATGGCTACCGTATGCGCATCATCGCTGGCTCTCATGGACGGGGGCGTCCCCATTAAGGCGCCGGTTTCCGGGATCGCCATGGGCCTTGTCACCGACGGCGAAAAAGTCGTCGTACTCTCGGATATCCTGGGTGACGAAGATCACACCGGAGATATGGACTTCAAGGTTGCCGGAACGGCTGATGGCATCACAGCCGTCCAGATGGACATTAAAATCAAGGAGTTGCCCAGGGGCATCCTGGAGAAGGCCCTGGGTCAGGCCAAAGACGGCCGTCTTCATATTCTTGACAAAATGAAGGAAACGATCCAGTCGCCGCGAAAAGAGCTTTCTCCTTATGCTCCGGTAGTCTATACTGTCAAAATCAGTCCTGAGCGCATTGGCGACATCATCGGCCCGGGCGGAAAAATGATCCGCTCCATCCAGTCCGAGACCAATACGCAGATCGAAATCGATGACACCGGCATGGTTAAAATCGCCTCTGTCAAAAAAGAGGATGGCGAGAAGGCCCTTGAAATTATAAAGGACATTGGACTGGAGCCTGAAATCGGCCAAGTCTACGACGGCTCTGTGGTCAAGATAACCGATTTCGGGGCTTTTGTCCAAATCAAACCCAAGACCGAGGGGCTTGTCCACATTTCAGAAATCGCTCCTTACCGGATTAAAAAGGTCACCGATGAAATCCAGCAGGGTGATCTCATCAAGGTTAAAGTCATTGATATTACACCGGACGGAAAAATCAAGCTGAGCCGTAAGGCGCTGATGAAAAAAAATGACAAATCCGGCGCAAACAATAAACAGAAGTCAAAACCCGAATAAGGCGAAGGCAGCCTGATGCCACCAGCAAAAGCCGTTGCCTGCCGCCGGGTGCGGCCGGAGGCGGATGCGGATATTGCTTTGCCGCAATATATGACACCGCATTCATCCGGGATGGATATCTGCGCGGCAGTAGCCGAACCGGTGATTATCGCGCCAGGGGACATCGCTCTGATTCCCACCGGCTTTGCCATTGCACTGCCCCCCGGCTACGAGGCCCAGATCCGCCCCAGAAGTGGGCTGGCTGTTAAGTACGGTATCGGCATTATTAACTCCCCCGGCACTATTGACGCGGATTACCGCGGAGAAGTTCAAATCGCCCTGATCAATCTCGGCAAAGCCGATTTTACAGTCAATCGGGGCGACCGCATCGCACAAATGGTTATTCAACAAGTCTGCCAGGTGCGACTCAACCTGGTGGACGATCTCTCCACGTCCAGCCGCAATGACGGCGGCTTCGGCCATACCGGAGTTTGAATGCGGCAGTTAGACGACACTCCCTCCCCTCTAGAATGCGCCGCTAGCATATGCATGCTGGCAAGCGGCAGCAAAGGCAATGCCATCTACATCAGCTCCGGAAAAACCAATATTCTTGTCGATGCCGGCTTCTCCGGCGTTGAAATTGAAAGGCGATTCAAGGTCCGTGGACTTTCACCCGAGCAGGTGGATGCAATTGTGGTCTCTCATGAACACAATGATCACTTGCACGGCGTCGGTGTTTTGGCGAGAAAATACAACCTCCCCGTCTATATCTCTGCCGGCACCGAAGCCGCGGCTGCCGGCCGGCTGGGGCGCATTGAAACCATCCGCAATTTTTCCTGCGGTACTGCCTTTTCCATCAGGGATATTCGCCTTCACCCGTTTTCAACCTCGCATGACGCCTGCGACCCGGCAGGTTTTACCTTCCGTATGGACGGGCAGAAGATCGGCCTGGCCACTGACCTTGGAATTGCCACCCACATGGTTAAACATCACTTAAGCGACTGCAACTACCTGATTCTGGAGGCTAATCACGATCTGCAGATGCTGGAGGCGGGCCCCTATCCCTGGCCGATTAAGCAGCGGGTCAAGGGCCGTACCGGCCACCTCTCCAATGATGCGGCCAAAGCGCTTTTGATGGATGTATATCACAAGGAGCTGACCCATGTGATTCTGGCTCACCTGAGTGAGACCAACAACACGCCGGAGAAGGCCATGAGTGTCGTCTCTGAGCGCCTTTCAGGCCAAGGGCCGAAGCTTACCGTGGCCCTCCAGCACACGCCTTCGCCGCTGATTGAAATACTGGAACCCGATCAATTGCAGCCCGACCGGCCCGGCCGGTCCAAATGCTGAGTTTTCCGATGCAGGCGCTTCGGTCCGCTTTTCAGTTTATCACCCTGTTGCCGGCAGGCAAAACAGCGGTTTACCAGCCAAGGGAAATGATCGCCTATTTCCCCGTGGTCGGCCTTATCCTGGGACTGATATTGGCCGTCTTTGATGCGGGTGTCTGTCGGCTGTGGCCGGGGTCTCTGGTGCCGGCGGTTCTGGATGTGATTTTGCTCATCGCCCTGACCGGGGCGCTTCACATCGATGGGCTGGCAGACAGCGCAGACGGCCTTTTCGGGCATCGGGACACCGATACGGTACTCTCCATCATGAAAGACAGCCGTATCGGTGTGATGGGAATGGCGGCGGTGGTCTCCGGACTTGCCATCAAAATTGCAGCGATTTCGGCAATTCCCGCCTCAGCTCCCTGGACGCGGTTTCTTGTACTCGTGCTGGTTCCGGGTCTGGCCCGGGCCTCCATGATATTCGGGATCAAAGCCCTCCCCTATGGCCGGCCGACGGGTGGGACCGGCTTTGACCTGTTTGACAGCCCGATCATGATAAAGGATTTCCGGGCCTTGGGCCTGTGCCTGGTTGCTGCGCTTTTGCTCGGATGGCGGGGTCTGTGGATAATCTGTGTATTTTTTGCCCTGGTTTGTTCACTCATTTTTTACTATCGCCGCCGAATGGGATGCATCACGGGCGATATGCTGGGGGCCATGACCGAAGTCACAGAATCCGTCCTGTTTCTCGCCGCAGCCATAACGACGGTTTGATGTACCCAATCCCTGTCCTGCACCTGGAAACCGCCGCCATTTTTCGGGCTTATCCCTGACCGCGCATTTTCTTGACAGCGCGCACGGTATGCATGGCCGCATCCGTCGATATCTGAAAACCAGGCCGGTTGCATGCATCCATGACCGGTCTATATGGCGTGTCCGGTCAATGTTTCAAAGGTTTTTATGGCAGTGGCGATGCCGGCGGCAATGCCCGGGCTGTTAGCCGTTGCGGAGACATTGTAAAGGTTGTCAGGCATTGAACGGGACCGTATGGGACCTTTTCGGATTTCGGCCGCGGAAAGCCGGCGGCCATAGGCATTGCCCTGCTCGCCGCCGGTTTCGGATTCAATATCCACTGAGCTCAACACCTCCACAAAGCGCAGCCGGGAGCAGATGCCGGGAAGCCCATTTTTCTCCAGGATATCCACGATATGCGCGGCCAACTGCTCCTTGAACCGCTTCTCAGCGGCGGACCCGGCCTTGTGAATCGCTTTCTCCTGGTTATAATGGCCCGGACAAAAGACAACCAAAGCGTCATCGCGGCACCCCGCAGCCCTTCCAAAACCGTTGGCGGTGGGGGAGGCGACAAAAAGCATCCGGGGACTGGCCGTCACGTCCGGTTCACGATAATTCACCGGCGATCCGGTCTGCCACCAAAGGTTGCCTCCGTTCATGGCAGAAATTTCAGGCAGGCCTTTTTCCAGGCCGATACAGCAGGTGATAATACTGTGGGAGGGTTGATACCTCAAACGCCCCGCAGACCGGCTTCTGCCCAGCAGAGCGCAGGTAAGGCGGGGAGAGATATCGCTTATAAAAATATCGGCATCAAAAGCACTCCCGTCCGAACAGATCGCACGTGTTGCCCGCCGTCCCGCTGTATCCATCCGGAGCACCTGTTTTCCGGTGTAAACGGCACCACCGGCCTGATCGATGACAGATTTCAATGAATGAAAAAAATGAGAAAACCCGTTTTTCGGATACCATGCCCCCTGATGATAGTTGCCCGTGCCGATAATATAAGCAACGGCCGACATATCCGCTTCGTTTTCCGCAAAAATACCGCCATGGCCGTAGAGGATGCGACGAGGCAGTTCACTGATACCGTATTGATCGAAAAATGCGCTCAGGCTCTGGCAGGCACTCCTGCAAAACCGCGTTTTGACATGGAGCGCAAGGCCGGATGCAAACAGAAACCCCGCGGTTTGGCCAAGGCGCCCGCCGCCGTCTACAGGTCTTTTAAAACAGGTTTGATAAGCTTTCCATATCGCCAGCATATCGTCAAACAAAAACGAAAGCGAGCGCGCCTCACCGGGAAAGCAATCCTTAAGCTTACGGCCGAACCTCTCCAGCCCCATCGGGACATCAAATTCCAGAAAAAAATCGGCGAGCGCCCCGCTTCGATCACCGATCAGGAGACGCTCAAACCCGTCGGTCTTCATCGAAATGAAGGGATTGGCGGCCCCGATGTCAAGAAACCTCATGAATCGGTCACCGATCTGGTCCTTCCCAAAGTTCCAGACATACTGAGGCCCCATGGAAAAGCTTAAGCCCCTTATGGTCCGGCATCTGCCATGCCCGCCGATCAATGTCGGATTTTGTTCCAAAACGCTGACTTCGTACCCGGCCTTTGCCAAAAGCGCACCGGTCGCCATCCCCCCGATGCCGGAACCGATCACAACGATTTTCCGCGGACCCGGCCGCAATTTAACCACCTTTTAAATCCTGATCAATTCCCGAATCTCACTAAACCGCATATGCCGCAGGATGCGCATGGCGGTTTTTGCCTTTCCCCACCGGCTCTTCTCCCTCATTAGGCGATCATAAAGCGCCTCAGAGGTCTCGGGCGGGACGTGCGCCGAAACGGCAGCCTCCAAAGAAAGTGCCCCTGTAGGGCAAGCGGTCACACAAACCCCGCAGCCGATACATCGCCTGGGACTAACAAAGGCTTTGTCGTCTGAAACGCTGATGGCGTCCATCTGGCAGCGCTTTTCGCAGATTCCGCATCCGACACATTTCCCGGTATCCACGCGGGCCTGAAAATTGGCGGCGACAAAATCCGCAGGGTTGGGAATCGCTTTCAAGGTGTTTAAAATGCCGCAGCAGCAGCCGCAACAGGCACAAACGGCCTGAGGATACTGCTCATTGGTCGCCTGCAGCACCAGCCCTTCCCTCTCTGACTCCGCCAGTATCTCCAGAGCCTCGGTTTTATCAATCGCCCGGAACCAGCCTTCCCGTTTATAGGTGTCAAAGTAGTCCCGGAATCCCAGACAAAGCTCGCGCCGGTCCGTCATTTTGCATGGCTCTCCGATTAAATCCTTTCCCTTGCGGCAGATGCAGGTGGCCACCCCGATTTTTTCCCCCGCCTGTTCAATGATTTGACGAATCTCGTCATAGGTGGCAATATGCTGGGTGGAAGGAACACTTTCTGATACGGGAATCACCCGCATCTGCGGCAACGGCGTGGAGAGATAGGTCAGAGCAAAAGCTTCCCGGAAATACCGGGTGGTGTCTTCATAAAAGGCCTTTGTCAAAAAATTGATCTGGAATTCGAACATGCCGATGACAAAAGGAAGAAGCGCGTACACGGCACCGGCGTCATTTGTCTTTTTGAAGATACTTCCCTTTTTTGCCATCAGATCCAGCATGGCCCGGACCTGTTTCTCCGGCCTCAGGCTCTTTTCTCCAGGACCGTGTCTCTCCAACAAACCGGTCTGCCCGGCACGCCGGCAAATGGCTTCGGCCGATTCCCATCGATGGGTCAGGACCGTGGCGAGACGGGCCTCATCCGTTGTGAAAAGAGCTTTCAAGATACTTTGCTCTACCCCCGAACGAGTGGCGGGAAAGCCTACCGGAAGGGTGTCCAGATGCTTTTGCAGCTTTTTGTATAAAGCGTTGTCGGAATGCATAATTTTGTATATTAAAACCTTAGACCG
>JAGYOT010000066.1 GCA_018399455.1 Desulfobacterales bacterium | reverse complement strand
ATCGGGTCACCTTTATTTTATGATATTTTTTTTTGCCAGCCCGAAGAAGGATTTCATCTGAGGCGGCATCACTGAGAGTTATCAGATAATCAGTAGATTCTATGCGTTGGCCGTTGATATAAGCCCCTCCCTGTTCGATGAGCCGGCGCGCGGCACTCGCAGACTGGGCCAGTCCAACCTGCTGATAAAGCTTAAATGCAACGATTCCCGTAATTAAATCGGATTCTTCATATACCGATGACGGCACCGAATTGTCAAGGTCTTTATGATGACTTGCCCTGGGTATGGAACTGGATGGCAAAATCTCTTTGGCAATCACTCTGGCTCCGAATACCGCAGCCGCTGCATTGAAGGCTTTCTCCGCTTCCCACGGGCCATGGCACAATTTTGTGGCTTCAAACGCAAGAATCGCCTTGGCTGTGTTCAAATCTGCATCCTTTAAATGCTTTACCGCTTCTATCTCCTCTATGGGCAGAAAAGTAAAAAGCAATAAAAACCGCACCACATCGCGGTCATCGGTATTGACCCAGAACTGATAGTAATCGTAGGGGGAGGTGCGTTCAGAATCCAGCCATACAGCACCCTTGGCAGTTTTTCCCATTTTGGCACCGCTGCTCGTGGTTATCAGGGGAAATGTGATCCCAAAGACCTCTTCCTGATGTATCCGCCGAACCAACTCGATTCCGGCCACAATATTGCCCCATTGGTCGTTGCCGCCCATCTGTATACGGCAGTCATGGTCTTCGAAGAGTCTCAGAAAATCATAGGCCTGCAGCAGCATATAATTAAATTCAATAAAATTAAGACCTTCTTCAGAATCCAGGCGCGCACGATAGCTCTCCGCTTTGATCATCCGGTTAACGGAAAAATGACGTCCGATATCACGCAAAAACGGTATATACTCAAGCCCTACCAGCCAATCGGCATTATTGACCATCCTGGCGTTTCCAGCCGAAAAATCAATGTAGCGGGAAAGCTGCTGTTTGATACCTGCCGCATTTTCTTTCACGGTTTCAACGGTCATCATTTTACGCATTTCTGTCTTTCCACTGGGATCCCCAACCATACCGGTCCCGCCGCCCACCAGGGCGATCGGCCGGTGGCCGCTTTGCTGCATGTGGGCCAATGACATGATCGGAATCAGGTGACCCACGTGCAGACTGGGAGCGGTTGGGTCAAATCCAATGTAACAGGTGGCGGCTCCGGCCTGAAAATGATCCGCCAGCTCTTTATCATGAGTTGTGTTTTCTATAAATCCGCGCTCTTTGAGAATTTCCAGAACTGTCATCAGTGCTCTATTCCTTATTTGTATGCATATTCCACAGCCCGGGTTTCCCGGATTACAGTCACCTTGATCTGTCCCGGAAAGGTAAGGGTCTCCTCGATTTTTTTGGCGATATCCTTGCTCATAAGGGTTGATTCCTCATCGGAAATATTGCCTCCGTCCACAATTACCCGGAGTTCCCGCCCGGCCTGAATGGCATAGGCATTGGATACCCCTTTGAAGGAACTGGCTATCCCCTCAAGGTCTTCAAGCCGTTTGATGTAGTTTTCCAAAAGTTCTTTCCTGGCCCCGGGCCGTGCGCCGGACAGGCTGTCTGCGGCCTGAACCAGGAGATCATACACGGACTCGGGCGGAATTTCTTCATGGTGAGCGGCAATGGCGTGAACGACCTTCGGGGATTCACCGCCTTTTTTGGCCAGCCGCGCACCGATTTCCGCATGAGAGCCGTCCACCTCATGATCGATGGCTTTTCCGATATCATGGAGTAGACCCATGCGCTTGGCCATTTTGACGTTCAGGCCAAGTTCAGCTGCCATGGCCCCACACAGAAAGCCAACCTCGACGGAATGCTGAAGCATGTTCTGGGCATAACTGGTCCTATACTTTAAGCGGCCCAGATATTTGATCAGTTCATTGCTGATGCCGTGGACCCCGAGATCGAATGCCGCCTGGTCGCCGGCCTCTTTGATGGTAATTTCCACCTCATGATTGACTTTTTGAACCATGTCCTCTATACGCGCCGGATGGATCCGTCCGTCTTCGATCAGTCGCGTAAGCGCAATACGGGCAACCTCCCGGCGGACCGGGTTAAACCCCGATAGAATAACCGCTTCAGGGGTATCATCAATAATCAGATCAATTCCTGTTGCTGCCTCCAGTGCCCGGATATTTCTGCCTTCCCGGCCGATAATGCGGCCTTTCATTTCATCATCCGGCAGCTGCACAACCGAGACGGTCCGCTCGGCGACAAAGTCACCCGCATATCGCTGCATAGCAGAAGCCATAATTTTTTTTGCCTCCTTGTCAGCATTTTCCTTCGCCTCTGTTGTAATCCGTTTAATCAGTTTGGCGCCCTCGTGGCGGGCTTCATTTTCCATCGATTGCAGGAGCAGCTCCTTGGCCCCTTCAGAGGTTAGGCCGGAAATCTCCTCGAGTTGCTTTCGCTGCTGATCAATCATTTCGTTGTATTTTTTTTCCTGGCCCTGAAGATCAGATTCCCGCTTTTGAAGATCTTTCTGTTTTCTGACAATTTCTTTTTCCTGAAGCTCAATTTGCTCATTCTTTTTTTCCAGGTTCTCTTCTTTCTGCTGCAGCCTGTGTTCCTGTTTTTTCAGCTCAGCCTTCGAATCAGCGGTTTCCGCATCAAAATCGCTTTTCATCTTAAAAAGCCGGTCTTTGGCCTCAAGCTGTGCTTCCTTGACCAGGGCGTCTGCTTTACGTTCAGCCGAATCCACGATCATTGAAGCCTTCTCTTCTGCATCCTTGATTTTTTGTGCAGCCAATCGTTCCCGCAGCAATTGGGAACCCAGAAACCCAAGGGCTCCACCAATGATAAATAGTATTATATATGCGCCTTCCATGGAACAACTCCCTCAAAATTTTGTATAAAATATCCTGTCCGCAGACGGCCGGGCATTTAAGCCAAGCCTGACAGGCAGGTTTTTCAGCCTTCTATAGAGCGCAACGGTGAACCTGGAAGTTCGATGGAGGGTTGAGCGGAAATGATGGGGGAAAAGACGCAAATACATCCGCGCTAAAAAGAACCCCCGCCCGGCCGTGTTGAATTTACCTTGATCCGAATTCGATCAAGTGGGCGCCTTATAGCTTCTTTAGGCTTTTCTGTCTCCGCAGAACATGCTCACCAAAGCCAGTGAAAGCTCCCTTTTTAATACGTGTTGGGTCAAGGGGCATTGTTCAATCACGTACCCGGCAGGGGCAAAGTCCTTTCATAACAAATTTAAGCACAACCTCATCAACGGTCAAATTATTTAGCGGGCAGGATCAAAAAAACTCTCTATCCTGATCGGTGCGTTAACATATCATCCAGCCTGCGTGCCCGGTGCGAAACATCACCGACAAAATCAACATGATATGTTTTTAATTCAAAATATTTTTTGGTCATAT
Organism: Desulfobacterales bacterium; assembly: GCA_018399455.1. Taxonomy (GTDB): domain Bacteria; phylum Desulfobacterota; class Desulfobacteria; order Desulfobacterales; family Desulfosalsimonadaceae; genus M55B175. The sequence continues at coordinate 4,740 of JAGYOT010000066.1, read as the reverse complement.
TCAATGCGGCAGCCACCACTATGGCCAATTTATTGGTTTTTAATGCATGTTCAGGGAATTGCCGGGATACCGCCGCAACTTCGGCGGTCAGATAATCAGCAACTTCCTTTGGATTAAGATCATCTTCCTGAACTTTAAATTGAAATGTTTCCCCAAGCAGTTCAATAGTTATCAGCTGTTGCACAAATGCCCGTTGTAAATTTGATGTTTTATCTGATCGTTAATGATCGGATGAGGTCATACTGAATTCATCAAGTTTAGATAACAGCCCGTCAATTTTGGATCGAATCAATGCCTTTTGTTCTGAATACTTATTCTCAGATTCCGTCTTTTTACTGAGTTCTTCCTCTAGCGCTTCAATCTTCTCGGTAAGCTCCGCGTTCCTGGCTTTCAGCGTCTTGCACTGATCAACCAAACTGCCGAGTTTACGTTCGACTTCATCAAATTGGCGCATTACCTCATCGATATCCAATTGTCACCTCTATAACTTATTTTTATAATATTTCTCAAGTTTCAAAGTCAAGGGTTTTTCCTGAAACAGATAACAAGGCTTCCAATCGGTTAAGGTCCTCCGGCGTATTGATACCGAGAAGTTCAGCGGAATGTTCGGCAATCATCATTCCAACGGTCTCCCCCGATTTCACGGCAAGGCTGATAATATCTGTCAGATAGATTTCATTCTGCAAATTTTCAGATTTGAGTTCAGGAAGGGCAGTTTCAAGAAAAGCCCTGCGAACGCAATATACTCCTGAGTTTACCGTTTGAATCCGCCTTTCTTCCTCTGTGGCATCAACCTCTTCAACGATCCGTTGAATGCGGCCGTCCCGGTTAGTTATAAGCCGTCCATATCCGTCCGGATGCTTAAGATTGACGCCCAATAAAGTCACCGTATGCCGGGCGTCCTGATGGATTTGGATGAGAGAATTAAGGGTTCTTTCGCTAATCAGGGGGACATCTCCGCACAGAATAAGCACGGACTCAACTTGTTTGTCGATAACCGGCAGGGAGCAATGAACAGCGTGTCCCGTCCCCATTTGTTTTTCCTGGTAGGCGAACAAAACATCCGTTGCGCGTTCACAGACCTGCTCTCTGACTTGCTCTGCCTGATTGCCGATCACCACGACAATATTTGATCCCGCAATTCTCGTCGCGGTATCCAGAACATAAGCAATGATGGGCTGACCAGCAAGGGGATGAAGGACTTTTGCCAGGTTGGAACGCATTCGCTTGCCTTTTCCGGCAGCAAGGATGATCACTGCGATTTGATTCTCAGGCATAGTTCTATAGGTATTGGCCGGTTATCAAAACTCATCTGCCGGGAATCGTCAATGAAAAAGGGCAACCCATAAATTATGAATTGCCCTTGTTTTGAAGTTCGGCGACAAGCTTTATTAAATTAATGGATGATACAGAAAATTCTAGCTGTGCGTACTTTCAGCTACCTTAATCCGCTCAAGAGCCCGGTACATGGCTGCCCGGGCACGCTCATAATTAATATTTTCCGCTTTTTCCTGGGCCATGCGTTTTTGAGCCCTTTCCAAAGCGGCTTTGGCTCGATCCAGGTCAATTTCACTTCGTCTTTCTGCTGATTCGGCGAGGATCGTTACGCCATCCGGCAGGGCTTCAGCAAACCCCCCGCTGATGAACAGCTCACGTTCCTTGCCGCTGGTATCTTTATAATGCAAACGCCCGACTTTCAAGGACGTCAGAAAGGGCGTATGCCCCCGAAGCACGCCGAATTCCCCCAAGGAACCGGGGGCCATTACAATCTGGGCCTCCTCGCTGACAACATATTTTTCAGGGGTTACCACTTCGAGTTTGATATTTTCAGCCATCTGTCTATTCCCTCAAGATTATGATTCAGAAGACATGGTTTTGGCTTTTTCCACGGCCTGTTCAATGGTGCCAACCAAGTAAAACGACTGCTCCGGCAGATCATCGTGTTTTCCTTCACAAATTTCCTTGAAGCCACGCACAGTATCCTCGATTTTCACGTAAACGCCTGCCATGCCGGTAAAGGTCTCGGCCACATGGAAGGGTTGAGACAAAAAACGCTGGATTTTTCTGGCACGGGCAACCGTGACCTTATCTTCGTCAGAGAGTTCCTCCATACCCAGAATAGCGATAATATCCTGAAGCTCTTTGTATTTCTGCAGGATCTGCTGAACCTCGCGGGCCACATGGTAATGCTCTTCGCCGATATAGGCTGCGTCGAGAATACGAGAGGTGGAATCAAGCGGGTCAACAGCCGGATAAATACCAAGCTCTGCAATCTGGCGTGAAAGAACAACGGTACCGTCCAAATGGGCAAAGGTTGTCGCCGGTGCCGGATCCGTCAAGTCATCGGCAGGCACGTAAACACATTGCACAGCTGTAATAGAGCCCTTGTCAGTTGATGTAATACGTTCCTGTAATTCACCCAGCTCAACTGCCAGGGTTGGCTGATAACCAACAGCGGAGGGCATACGCCCGAGCAGGGAAGAGACCTCCTGCCCGGCCTGGGTAAACCGGAAAATGTTGTCGATAAAGATAAGCACGTCCTGGCCTTCTTCATCCCGGTAATATTCAGCTTCTGTCAGAGCAGACAGCGCCACCCGCGCACGGGCACCGGGCGGCTCGGTCATCTGGCCGTATACCAGTGCGGCTTTAGGCAGAACACCGGACTCTTTCATTTCATGGTAAAGGTCATTTCCTTCACGCGTCCGTTCGCCAACGCCAGCAAAAACGGATATACCGCCATGCTGCATAGCAATATTGTTGACCATTTCCATCATAATAACGGTTTTGCCGACTCCGGCACCGCCGAAAAGTCCCATTTTCCCGCCACGGGGGAACGGAACCAGCAGATCAATAACTTTGACACCGGTTTCCAGGACGTTAACAGACGTATCCTGCTCGGTGAATTTGGGAGCCGGGCGATGGATCGGGAGTGTCTTCTCGCTTTCAACCGGCCCAAGGCCGTCCACGGGTTTTCCGACGACGTTCAGCACGCGGCCCAGAGCCTTCTCGCCAACAGGCATGGTAATCTGCTTGCCGGTATCCTTAACCGGGGCCCCGCGGACCAGACCGTCGGTGACATCCATTGCAATCGTCCGGACCACATTGTCACCTAAATGCTGGGCCACTTCGACGACCAGATTATCTTCCTCATCATTGATCGCGGAATTGGTTATCAAAAGGGCGGTCAGGACTTCCGGAAGCTTTCCCTGTTCGAACTCCACATCCACAACAGGTCCTAAAACCTGCGTAATTTTTCCCATGTTCTCTGCCATGAATAGACCTCCTCAAACTATATAAGGCAAACGTTGATTGATTATCCCTTTAATGCTTCAGCGCCACCGACAATATCCATCAACTCCATAGTAATTGCTGCCTGACGGGCCTTATTATAGGTAAGGGTCAGGCTCTCGATCATATCGTCGCATGCCTTTGTGGCATTATCCATCGCCTTCATCCGGGCGGCATGCTCGCTGGTAGAAGTTTCAAGCAATGCATTGTATAATTGTATAAAAATATTTCGGGGGAGCATTTCGTTTAAAAGCTCATCCGGGGAAGGCTCAATGATATGCTCAGCCATGTAGGGCATATTCTCATCGGGCGCTGCCTCGGGCTTTTCTTCAGCAGAAACAACCGGAATGGGCAACAATTGTTTGATTTGCGGCGGCTGGTGGGCCATGCCCAGGAACTGGGCATATACCATGTAGACTTCGTCGTAGGACTCGCTTAAAAACCCGTCAATCAAATCCTGACCGGCTTTAGATGCTACGCTGAAACCAAAGCTGGCGCCAACAATCCCCAAATGTTCGCTGACCCGCTCAAACTTGTACTTTCTGGCCCAGTCTCTACCCTTTTTGCCGAAATTGGTAAAACTGACTTCGATGCCCTGGTTTAACTTCTCATTGGCCAGTCCTTCGGCTTTTTCAATCAAATGGGTGTTAAATCCGCCGCACAACCCCCGATCCGAAGTCATTAATACAATATGGGTATGCCTGACTTCCTCGCGGGCCAATAAAAGCGGACTGGTTTCATCCCCCGCCCTGCCGGCGATGTTGCCCAACACCTCGGCAAACTTCTCCGCATAAGGCTGGAAGGATTCCATGGCGTTTTGGGCGCCGCGCAACTTGGAGGACGCCACCATATTCATGGCCCGGGTAATCTTCTTTGTCTTTTTGACACTGGTAATTTTTGCCTGGACTTCTTTTAACGACGCCATATGTCAATGCCTTTATCAGCTTTTATTTGATTGTATCCTTGAATTCATCCCCATACTCATTAAGCGCCTGGGCCAATTTCTGATCCAGTTCATCTGAAATTTTACGTTCCGCCTGAATTGTTGAAAAAATATCAGGATGACGGGATTCGATGAATTGGTAGAGGCCCGCTTCGTATTTGGCCAGAACATCCAGCGAAAAATTGTCCAGGAAGCCCTTGGTTCCCGCATAAATAATCACGACCTGTTTTTCAAGGGGCAGAGGCTTGTACTGGGGCTGTTTCAGAATTTCAACCAGTCGTTCCCCTCGGGTCAGCTGTCTCTGGGTGGCGGCATCGAGATCAGACCCGAAAGCAGCAAAGGATTCAAGTTCCCGGTACTGAGCCAGATCAAGCCGCAGGGTGCCGGCCACCTGTTTCATGGCCTTCTCCTGAGCGGATCCTCCAACCCTGGATACAGACAAACCAACGTTAATGGCAGGCCGGACACCGGCGAAGAACAGGCTGGGCTCCAGATAAATCTGGCCGTCG